>NZ_MAIS01000032.1:0-64208 GCF_001680695.1 Paenibacillus sp. KS1
CCCGAATCCGTCAGCTAACCTCGTAAGCGTCCAAGGAGGAAGCCTTTATTTCGTCGTGGAACATTACGCGCACGTTTATTTAACAATGCGTGAGTGAAGCCACACGGAAAGGGTCCCTCTTTCCGTGTGGCTTTTTGTGTTGCCTGCGCGTTCCTACTGAGCGAGAAGTCTTGGTAGGAGCGGGATCGCGGCAGCATTGCCTGGAGAGATAAGAACCTTATTCAGGAGGAGGAAGGGACTATGTTTGATGCAGTCATGATGATTCTTCTCGCACTGCTTGGACTAAGCGTAATGGGCATTCTCCATTGGTGCAAGGCGGAAGTGGATGAACGGGGTGATCGCTCATGATGATCGTGTTATTCACCTTGATTACGGCGCTGTTCATTTATTTGTTATATGCCTTAGTCAAGCCGGAACGATTTTAGTTTGGGCAGAGTGATTGATGATATTTGTACATTAGAGAAGGGTGGAACGGAACAATGAGTGCAATCGAATGGATCGCCATTGGAATTACCTTATTGCTTGCCTTGGCGATAGCGCGTCCGATCGGAATATATATGGCAGGGGTGTTTGATAATAGCGGAGCTCCAAGACCGCTGGACCTTGTATTTGGTCCGATAGATCGTTTTTTATTTAAGTGTTTCGGCATTAAGGATCAATCGCAAAGCTGGAAGGCATACGCCTTTACAGCAGTTGCCACGAACGTGCTAATGATTGTGGTGACGTATGCAATATTCCGCCTTCAAGGGGTATTGCCGCTGAATCCGAATGGCATTCCTGGCATGGAACCGGGAGTAGCATTCAATACGGCGATCAGCTTCATGGCGAATACGAACTTGCAGCACTATAGCGGTGAAAGTGGACTGTCTCCGCTGTCACAAATGACGGGCATTATTTTCTTGATGTTTACGTCACCTGCTACTGCGCTTGCGGCAGTAATGGCGATTATTCGCGGTTTGACTGGCAAGCCGCTCGGCAACTTCTTGGCAGATCTTGTGCGTTCGATTACGCGCATTTTCCTGCCTATTGCGATCGTTGCCAGTGTACTGTTTATCTGGAATGGGGTTCCGCAATCCTTAAGTCCAATGGAAAGTGCAGTAACCGTTGAAGGAGCAGAGCAGCACATTCCGCTCGGCCCTGTAGGAGCCATGATGTCGATTAAGGAGCTTGGCAACAATGGCGGCGGCCACTATGGAGCGAACTCCGCACATCCATACGAGAATCCGAACGGTGTGACGAATTTAATTCATATTTTACTCATGTTGATGCTGTGCACGGGGCTGCCGTTTGCCTACAGCCGCATGGTCGGCAACAAGAAGGAAGGGCGAGTGCTGTTCGTCTCCATGGCGATCTTGTTCCTTATTATGCTCGGATCATCGCTTACGGCCGAACATATGGGCAATCCTGTGCTGAACGCAGCAGGATTAAGTGGAACAGGCAGCATGGAAGGGAAGGAAGTGCGCATTGGCGTTGTGCAATCGTCACTGTATTCGGTCGTTACGACTGCATCGGAGACGGGCGGAGTCAATAATATGCATGACACGCTGACACCACTCGGTGGCTTGATCCCGATGGCGAATATGATGCTGAATACCGTATTCGGCGGCGTCGGTGCTGGATTTATGAACGTGCTGCTGTACGTCATGATCGCCGTATTCCTATCCGGTCTCATGGTCGGACGGACACCTGAATTTTTGGGCCGCAAGCTGGAAAGTAAGGAGATGAAACTGCTGGCGGTTACCTTGCTGGTGCATCCGATATTGATTCTAGTACCGACTGCAATTGCAGTTGCTACACAGGCGGACACCCTGTCCAATCCAGGATTCCACGGATTGTCGCAAGCATTATATGAGTTTACATCATCTGCGGCGAACAATGGATCCGGGTTTGAAGGGTTGGGAGATGCAACGCCGTTTTGGAACATTTCCACAGGTATTGTCATGTTCTTAGGGCGCTACGTATCGCTCGTTACGCTCCTTGCCGTAGCAGGATCGATGGCGAAGAAGCAGCCAATTCCGAACACAAGTGGTACGTTCCAGACGAATACGGCGCTGTTCGGTATCGTATTTGTCGGCACAGTACTTATTGTGGGTGCTCTGACGTTCTTCCCGGTAGTCGTGCTCGGTCCGGTCGCAGAACATCTGACGTTGTGGAAATAAGGGGGAACGGAAAATGAAGACGGAAAAACAGATGAAAACACCTGCGCCATTTGAACCGGCGCGTACGCATACACATCAAGACAAGGAACGGAGCATGTTCCAAGGCAGCTTAATGCGGGCAGCATCGATCGATGCGCTGCGGAAGTTCGATCCGCGCCAGATGGTTAAAAACCCGATGATGTTTATTTGCGAGGTTGGCTTCGTTATTACACTGCTGCTTACGTTCGTGCCGGATGCCTTTGGTTCGCCAATGCCACGTTGGTTCAACGGCGCGGTCAGCTTCATCTTATTCATTACGGTTTGGTTCGCGAACTTTGCTGAGGCTCTCGCTGAAGGTCGCGGCAAGGCACAGGCGGATTCGTTGAAGCAGGCGAAGCGGGATTTGTGGGCGAACAAGATAACCGAAGGTGGAACGGTTCGCGTATCCTCATCCGAGCTCCGTAAGGGTGATGTCGTAGTCGTTCGTGAAGGGGAGACGATTCCTGGCGATGGCGAGGTCATCTCCGGATTGGCCTCTGTGGATGAATCAGCGATTACTGGGGAGTCTGCGCCAGTATTGAAAGAAGCAGGCGGGGATTTCTGCTCGGTAACTGCTGGAACGAAGGTAATTAGTGATGAGATTCGTATTCGGATTACAAGCGATCCGGGAGAATCGTTCTTAGATCGAATGATTTCATTAGTTGAAGGCGCGCAGCGCAAGAAGACTCCGAATGAGCTTGCTCTTCATACTGTACTTGTCAGCTTGACGCTTATCTTCTTGGTTGTCGTTGTGACCTTGCCTGTATTCAGTCATTATTTGCAGGTCGAATTGAATGCGGCGGTGCTAATTGCCCTGCTGGTCTGCTTGATTCCTACTACGATTGGGGGGTTGCTGTCCGCGATCGGTATTGCAGGTATGGACCGCGTAACTCGGTTCAATGTCATTGCAACGTCAGGTAAGGCGGTTGAAGCCTGCGGGGATATTCATACAATTATTCTAGATAAGACGGGAACCATTACGTTCGGGAATCGCTTGGCTCATGAACTCATTCCGGTGCAAGGAACGAATGTAAACACATTGTCTCAGTGGGCAGCTGTTGCCTCTCATCATGATGAGACACCTGAAGGTCGCTCTGTCGTGGATTGGGTATCCAAGGCAGGAATTAAGTATGAAGCAGAACTTGCTATACAAGGGGAATTCATCCCGTTCAAAGCGGAAACACGCATGAGCGGTGTTGACCTGAAGGATGGGCGCAGCGTGCGCAAAGGGGCTGTTGATGCGGTGAAACGCTGGGTTATCGCCCAGGGAGGTACCGTTCCGCAGGATTTGGATGCCAATTCGGATGCGATTGCTTCTGCTGGCGGAACGCCGCTGGCTGTGGCCGTCGGACGCGATATTTATGGGCTGATCTACTTGAAGGATACGGTGAAGCCAGGCATGCGGGAACGGTTCGAACAGCTTCGCCGCATGGGCATTCGCACCGTCATGTGTACAGGGGATAATCCACTGACGGCAGCAACCATTGCTCGGGAAGCGGGGGTAGATGACTTCATCGCAGAGAGCAAGCCAGAAGATAAGCTGGCTCTGATTCGCAAGGAGCAGGCGGCAGGGAAGCTGGTAGCAATGACTGGAGACGGTACGAACGACGCTCCGGCACTGGCACAGGCGGATGTCGGCATCGCGATGAACAGCGGTACGGCAGCAGCGAAGGAAGCGGCAAATATGGTCGATCTTGATTCTGATCCGACGAAGGTCATTGAGGTGGTATCGATCGGCAAGCAGCTTCTCATGACGCGTGGCGCATTGACGACATTCAGTATTGCGAACGATGTGGCGAAATACTTTGCCATCATTCCAGCAATGTTCATGATTGCCATTCCGCAGATGTCAGCCCTGAATATTATGGGCTTGCATTCGCCCGTATCGGCCATTTTGTCGGCGCTTATCTTTAATGCCATCATCATTCCGTTATTAATTCCGCTGGCGGTCAAAGGCGTGGCGTATAAGCCGATGTCTTCGGCTAAGCTGCTGCAGCGCAACCTGTTCGTATACGGCTTGGGCGGATTAGTAGCTCCGTTCGTCGGCATTAAGCTGATCGATCTAATTGTGGGCATTTTAGTGTAACCTTGCAACAATTGTAACTGCAAATAGCCGAATAACAACCTTAACTGTAATAGCTGAGTAGCTGTCCCAAATTGTAATTAGCGGCAATAACTGAAATAAATCCAATGGATGGTATGTAGATAGAGAAGATTGTTGAAATAATCATATCGGGTTCAAGCAAGGAAGAAGAGAGGATGAACGAACATGACAGAGCGTATGAATATTGGTGGAGCGATGGTGCGGACGACAATCGGCTTGCTGCTGCTGTGCGGCCTTGCTTATCCATTTGCGATGACGGGGCTTGCACAGGCGGTAATGCCGAATCAAGCGAACGGCAGCATGGTATACAATGAGAAGGGGCAGTTGCTGGGCTCGAAGTTGATCGGACAGACATTTACAGAACCGCAATATTTCCATGGGCGAATATCTAGCATCGGGAACGATGCTGCTGGCTCTGGTTCGCCGAACTACGCTCCTTCGAATCCAGCGCTTAAAGAGAGAGTTGAGAAGTCAGTTGAGGAATGGGGCAAGGAGAATCCAGATGCGGATGTGAAGCGGATTCCACAGGATTTGCTGACCAACTCTGCCTCGGGACTGGATCCGCACATTACACCGGAGGCGGCACGTGTACAGCTGCCTCGTGTAGCGAAGGCTAGCGGAATCTCGAAGGAACGACTTGAAGAGTTGATTACGAAATATACAGAAGGAAGAGACTTGGGAGTATTCGGTCAACAGCGCATCAATGTATTGTTGCTGAACCTGGAAGTACAGCACGAAATGAAAGGTTAGGTGTCGGCTGTGAATGAAGGGGATGAGTACCGTAGGCAATCGCCGGAAATGATATTGCGAATGCTTGAGCAGATGAAGCGGGGAAGGCTGCGGATTCTTATGGCTGTTGCCAGTGGGGCGGGCAAGACGACACAGCTGCTGCTGGAAGGGGTGAATTGTACCAAGCAAGGGCTGGATGTGGTGTACGGCACAGTGCTGCCGACGCAGGAAATATGGAATGAGGCTGGGCTGCACGTTGGCATTGATTCTTCCCCCATTCAAGCCATTCCGATGATCGCATGGCAGAGGGATGGACAGGATCGTTACGACATCGATGTGGAGGCCATTACAGTTCGGATGCCGGATGTGGTGCTTATTGATGGACTTGCTCATCGCAATCGACCGGAAGCCTTACGTTCAACGAGGCAGGAAGATGTAAGAGAATTGTTGAAACGGGGCATGAACGTAATTGCGACGATGAATGCTTATGAAGAGGAAAGTGTTCAAGCTGCGGCAAAGAAAATGACCGGCGTCGTCAGCGAATGGACGATACCAAGTGAGGCATTGAAGGAGGCAGACGAAGTCCGCCTCCTTGATGTGTCTGCAGAGTCTTTAATGGAGCGTAGAATGCAGGGGCAGTTCAGTCGAGCTAAGCATTCGCGGAAGCATCGAGCGGAAGAGCGAAGCCGTATAAGTATATTGCGCGAGCTCGCGCTCCGCACGATGGCGGAGCATGTCAACGGCTCACTTGAGCAGCATCGGAATGAGATGGGCCTTACAGGCCCTTCGGGAGCTTCCGAACGGATTCTTGTTCTTGCACAATACGGCTGGAATGGATCGATTCATATTCGAAGAGGGCAGCAAATTGCGAAGCGGCTTAACGGTGAACTGTATATTGTGACCTTTGTTCAGCCAGATATGGAATTGACGACGGAGCAGGCTGCATTCCGCCGCTCGCTGAAGAAGATGGCGATGAAGACGGAAGCGGTATGGGAGGAGATTCCTTCCCGAACGCGCCACGATATGGCATCTGCATTGGCTGAATATGCGAAGATGCATGGGATAACCCGCTTCGTACTCGGCCATTCTCGTCAGACGCGGTGGCAGGAGCTGTTGAAAGGTTCGCTGATTGGAGCTCTGCTGAAACGTATCGAGCTGACGGACTTGTTCCTCATTGCCGATCACTCGATTGCAGAGGGGGAGCGGATACTGCCTGCCCGCCTATCCGGCGCAGCTGAGGCTGAGACGCCATTTAAGCGGGTGACGGAACAGCGGGTTCAAGAGAAGGCAGCCGGACTAAAGCGAGGGAAGCTGAAAGTGATTATTGGTGCGGCACCAGGGGTAGGTATAACCTATCATAGGCTTCAGGAAGGCAACCGCTTGCGGGAGCAGGGCGTTGACGTCGTCATTGGCTTGCTGGAAACGCACGGGAGAGCGGAGACAGCCGGTCAAGTAGGAGGGCTTCCGGTTATTCCTCGCAAGCGCATTGCGTATAATGGCAAGATGCTGGAGGAGATGGATACGGAGGAGCTGCTCCGCATTCATGCAGAGGTTGTACTTGTCGATGAGCTGGCGCATACGAATGTGCCGGGAAGTATTCGAGCCAAGCGATATGAAGATGTCTTATGTTTGCTTGAGGCGGGGATATCCGTCGTGACGACGGTCAATGTCCAGCATATTGAAAGCTTGAATGATGCAGTAGAGCATGTAACAGGAGTACGCGTGCGTGAGACAGTTCCGGACATCGTGCTTCGGCAGGCGCGGGAGATTCAATTGATTGATGTAACGCCGCAGACGATCCAGGAACGAATGCGCGCTGGGTTGATCTACAAGGCGGATAAGGTAGATCAAGCCTTATCGAATTTCTTCCGTACGCCGAATCTGATTGGCCTGCGGGAGCTTGCACTGCGCGAGGTTGCTGACGATGTGGATGAGCGATTGGAGTCATGGGAACGAAGAGCACTGTTCCGTGGACCGTGGCGGAGGCAGGAAGTGATATTCGTATGTATCGACTCTGACGTGCGGCCCGAGAGATTGGTGCGCCATGGCTTCCGCATTGCCCATCGCTTGAAGGCGCCTATGCATGTGGTACATCTGCCTATTGCTCCATGGAGAAGAAGAGGAAAGACGGCAGATATAGAGAAGGAGATGGCCGCTGTGCAGGCATTGACCGAACGGCTTGGCGGTACGTACCAAGAATATGAGGCAGTTGCACGCAGAAGATGGGCCAGTACGGCTGTGTATGTAGCAGATCAACTGCGGGCAAGCCAAATCATCGTAGGGATGCCGAGTCGTGTACGCCGCTTGGGCAGGTTAGGAGCTATGAAGGCGTTGGTGCGTCATGCGAGGCATATGGATGTGCTAGTTCTCTCTGAATGGGAGGACTTGCGAGTGCGATAACCTATTATCTATCCCTCTATTTATCTATTTTTATATCAATGCCATGAATCATAGCCTTGCCGGGCTATGATTTTTTTGTTCACAAATTAGACACGGGTTTTTAAGTTACCTTTCAGCCTCTTTTCAGCTTGATTTAGAGTTGAATCGTTAACATGAGTATAGCGATTCATACAGACTTACTTAGTTAACATGGGTGAGGTATGTCTTGGATGAAGTCTGGACAAGGGGGATACAGATGTTAGAAGTGAAGGACGTTAGTAAGCTGTACAACGAGCGTCGTGGTGTTCAGCATATCGACTTCTCTATGGCGCGCGGCGAAGTTGTGGGCTTTCTAGGCCCTAACGGTGCGGGGAAGACGACGACGATGCGGATGATTACGGGATATTTGCATCCGACAAGCGGGAGCATCTCCATTGATGGCATTTCCATGGCAGACCATGGGGGTACGGCCAGAAGCAAGATTGGTTATTTGCCGGAAAGCCCGCCGCTGTACCCAGATATGACGGTGAAGTCGTATTTGCGTTTTGTGGCGGATATAAGAGGTGTATCGGTACGAGAACGCAGCGTGCGAATTAGTGAAATGGTAGACAGATTGGGCTTGCAAGGCAGAGAAAATCAGGCGATTCGGGGGCTATCCAAGGGCTACAAGCAGCGGCTAGGACTTGCGCAAGCCATCATTCACAAGCCGGATCTGCTTGTTCTGGACGAGCCTACATCAGGGCTAGACCCGAATCAGATCGTGGAAATACGCCAGCTCATTCGAGAGCTCGGGGAGCAGCATACGGTATTGCTCAGTACACATATTCTCCCGGAAGTGAACACACTATGCAACCGGGTCATTATTATTCATCAAGGGCAAATTGTGCTTGACGAGCTGCCTGAACAATTGGGAACTGCACTTGGTCAAGAATCGAAGCTGCATCTCATTGTGAAGGGAACAGCTGCTGAGGTGGTTGAAGCGATAACGGTTATTCCCGAGATCGCCCACATCGAATCTGAAAGCAATGATCAAGAGGTTCATCTTCAGGTTACTGCGAAGGAGCAGGTGGATATAAGGGAAGCTCTTTTTTTCACTTTGGCTAATGCAGGGTATCCCCTGCTAGAGATGAAGCGGGAATCGACAAGTCTGGAGGATGTATTTACGAGATTGACGACAGAGGAGGAGTCTGGTGATGCGCAGATTTAGCGCGATATTTCGCAAAGAAATGCTCGCATATTTCACATCGCCGACATCTTATGCGGCTTTCTCGGTGTATGTGTTGATTTCAGGGATTATGTTTTATTTGAATTTTGTATTGTTCCAACCTAGTATCGTTGATTTCCGGCTTGTAACGGGCAATACCACATTTATGTATATTTTTATCATTCCCTTGTTGACGATGCGGCTGTTCGCAGATGAATTCCGCCACGGTACCGATGAGCTGCTGCTTACTTCGCCTGCCCGTCTGAGCGAGATTGTTCTTGGCAAATATGCTGCAGCATGTGTCTTGATGGTTGTGCTTGTCGGGTTTAGCTTGGTGTATCCATTCGTCATGTCGTTCTTCGGAACATTGGATATGCGTGTGCTGCTGACGTCTGTACTCGGATTGCTGCTGCTTACGATTGCAATGGCTTCTATTGGCTTATTTGCATCTGCACTGTCTGAGCATCAGATGGTAACCGCCATCGCTGCATTCGTGATCCTGCTCATGTTCTGGCTGCTGGATGCCATTCCTTCTTCTGCCGTCGGTGATTGGATTGCTCCATTTTCGATGAACAATCGATTGCAGTCCTTTATGAAAGGGGTACTGAATGGGCCGGACGTACTCTTTTTCCTAACACTCGCGATTGTATTTGTCGTGCTGAGTATCCAAGTACTTGAAAGAAAACGGTGGAGGTAACGAATGATGAACAAGTGGCTGCGAAGAACGAATGCGGCAGTACGATCAGTCGCTGTCCTCGGAATTTTTGTGTTGTTGACCTATTTTCTACAATCGATGACGGGGTGGCAGTGGGACTTCACGAAGAATAAGTCTTTCACGCTATCGGAACAAACGATTGCCGCTCTGACTTCGGTCGAAGATAAGGTCAATGTGAAGCTGTTCTATACGCCGCAGGATGATCCTATGCTAATTAGGGAAGTTGCTGACATGGCAGAACAGTATGCACTGCGAAATAAACATATTAAGGTCGAACAAATTGATTTAATGAAGGAACCCTCCCTAGCACAGCAATATGGCTTAGCGGGGAGCTCCCTTGTGTTCGAGCGCGGAACGAAGCGCAAGACTGTTGGACTGTATGAGATGTTCAGTGGTGGAGAGGACTATGGGGCTTATCGTTTTAGTGGCGAGGAAAAAATGACCCAAGCACTTAGAAGCCTAACATCTGAGCGCAAAGCAACAGCTTACGTATTGTCTGGCCATGAAGAGCTGCCGTTGTCGCAAGTAACTGCCCTCCGCTCCAGCTTGGAAGAGGACAATATCCAAGTCAAAGAGCTGAATTTATATCGAGAAGGTGCAGTCCCACAGGATGCGGACATGGTCATGATACTAGGCGCCAACAAAGATATTACGGATAAGGAAGCGAAGCTTCTGCAACAGTATGTGGATGACAAGGGGAAGTTGTACATTGCGCTTGGCTTCAATCCAGACATGTCGAAATATTGGAAGAACATTGACAGCTTGCTCAAGCATCTTGGTGTGACGAACAAGCATGCAGTCGCAGTCGAGCAGAAGAAGAGCACATTGTATGATCCATTTACGATTGTACCTGAATACGGGGAGCATGAACTAACATCCAAGCTGTCGCAGTATAATTTGCTTACTTTGCTGACGTTGGGGCTGCCTTTAGAAGCTTCGTCTACAGATAAGCTGTCAGTGGAGCCGATCTTGAAGACTTCTACAACTTCTTATGGGGAGACAGATATTCCAAGGCTAATGCAAGAGGGAAGCGAACGCGACGATAAGGATCTTGCTGGACCATTAACGCTGGGCGTAGCCGTAACGACAACAGACGGGAAGCCAAAGGCAGTTATTGTCGGTGGATCGAGTTATATCGAAGATCAGAATCTATATACGCAGGGTAATCGGGACTTCGCGCTGAATAGCATGAACTGGCTCCAGGGGAATCAAGAACAAGTGACGATCAGGCCACGGGAGAATGAAGCCTATCAAATTGCATACCTGACTCCTGGACAGGGCAAGGCAATTCTATGGACGACTGTTATCGGCTTCCCGGTGCTATTGCTTGGTATAGGGGCAGCATTATGGTGGAGAAGGAGACGGGCGTCGTGAATAATATGAGACAGATGAGAAGGCTCATCCCAACCTTTCTACTATTGATTGTATTCATAGCCGGTTATGTGTACGCCTCTACACACGATTTCTTCCGCACCAAACAGGAGAATACGGAGGCCGTGCCGCTCATAACGATGCAAGCGCAGGATATTGATTCTATTATGATAGCGGGGGAAGGATCCCGAGTATCGCTTCATAAGAAGGGCGAACAGTGGGAGATGTTAGAGCCGCGTCCGTATCCGCTCAATTCGTATCCGATTAATGACTGGATCTCTATAGTGACAAAGGCGAAGGCAGATTCGATCGTTGAGGGAGAGTCAGCGAACCTTGGGAAATATGGCTTGGATAAGCCGACGTGGGTATTCCAGGCAACTGGTGCTAACGGGATAAGACATAATCTTAAGATCGGCAATGAAACCCCGATTTCAGGCACTTACTATGCAATGGTAGATGACAATAACAAGGTATATCAAGTCCCTGCTACTGAATGGTCGGGATTGAAGCGGAGCGCGTATGATTTTGTGTTGAAGGAACCGATAACATTCCCAATTGAACGGGTGGAACAATTCAGTTGGAGCTATGCGGGGAACACATATAACCTAAGTTCAAATGATGATTCAGGATCCGTTCCAACGAATGTGAGTGAGGGAGAATCTTCAGCAGGGAATTCAGATTCAGGCAATCAAACAGAGATGAATTGGCGGCTTCAGGACAAGTCTATTACGGAAGATAAAGCTAATGTGCTCATTAATCAATTCCGAGATTGGTCGACAACCGAACTGCCGAAGCAGAAGAAGGAGTTATTGGCAGGATCATCTCACGAGCCAGGTTGGAAGCTGGAACTCTCATTGAAGCCAGATGCCATCAATGCTACGGAGAAGAGGATATTTGAAGGATACGTGATCGGAGAGAAGATATGGATAATCCCTCAAGACGAGCAATGGGCATATGCTGTCCCGAAGGCGAAGCTTGATGAAGCAATCAAAGAATGGGAAATTGAAGGAAATAGTGCATCTGCAACAGGTAAATAGAGTTTGTACGTGTTCATGTATATAAGTAGGAATGCATGTGGGTCTGTCCCAAGAATGTGAGCTAGTCCTGCTAGATGAACAAAGACGCTTCCGGAACCACTGTATTGGTGGAGATGGAAGCGTCTTTTTATGCATGCTCATTCAAAATTAGGGGCACCCTCTGGTTCCATTGTGTAGGAGTTATAAGAGAATTAGGTGAATCATAGAGATGCCCAATCCGAGCTTATGCTTGTAAATCCGGCCAGCGCAGCAGCAAGATCGATTGCGAGAATCCGCCGCCGAATCCATACAGTAAAGTGAGTGCTCCCGGTTTCAGACGGCCGTCTGCTAATCCTCCCGCTATCGCCAGCGGAATACTGGCTGCAGATGTATTACCATAATATTGGACACTAGTAAGCGTGCGCTCAAGCGGAATCCCACTTCGTTCACATATGGACTCTATCATCCGTAGATTAGCGCTGTGTGGCACAAAGATGTCAATTTGCTCTGTCGTGTAGCCAGTGTCTTGAAGCAATTGCTGAATGCCTACCGGAACTTGGCGGAGCGCCCACTTAAGGACTTCGCGCCCATTTTGAACTAACGTGCTGTCAGGTTTCATCTCCACATCGCCAATCCGATCGGCGACAGCCTTGCGATGCAAGATCCCGCCTAAGTCTCCTGTCGTTAATGAACCAGAAGCAAGGAAACAAGATTGCTGCTCAGCAGTCCCAGCTTCTAGAAGAACCGCTCCAGCCCCATCTCCGAATAAGATGCAAGTGCTGCGATCCGTGTAATCAACCGTGCGGGTCAGCACTTCGGTTCCAATTACTAATACTTTGTGATGCATACCAGCATCAATGAGTCCTATCGCCAATTGCATGGCACTAACAAATCCTGCACATGCATTCGATATATCAAGCGCCATTGCTTGAGGGATGCCAAGTCTTCCTTGAATGATGCCAGCCGTGCTTGGGAAGAAGGCATCTGGTGTTGATGTTGCTACAAGTACTGCATCAACCGTTTGCAGATCAACATGATACGTGTCTGCCAGATTCTTAGCAGCTTCGAACGCAAGATCGCTGGCATATGTTCCTTCATCTACAATCCGTCGTTCAATCATGCCCGTTCGTTGAACAATCCATTCATGGTTCGTATCAACCATGTGCGACAGATCCTCATTTGTTAAGCGGCGCTCAGGCACATAGGTGCCGAATGCTGTAATTTGCGCTTTGGTATGCAGTTTCACCGTTTGCATGCTTATCCTCCTTCTTTATGTTCGGACCGAAAGGGAGCGTGCGATCCAAGTAAATCGAGATGAATGAACGCCTAAACAAAAATTAGTGTATATAATTTAAATTAGTACCAGGTACTATAGTCTAATACTAATATGATAATACGTCCGGTAAAAAATTGTCAATCCATGCCTTTGTAATTTGCACGATTGGGGAATTCGTCATTCTTTTTAGGACAAGCTGATAACAAGATGCAAGGAGTGGAAGTATCGGAAAAACCTATCGGCATAACATCAGGCGGTCAGCGCATGCTAACATTGTTGGCACCTCAATTATGAACTGAACAAGGAGGAACATTGATGCGAGCAAAAGCAGTTTTGCTAACGTTGACGGCAGCATTAGTGATGACAATGGGGCTTACAGGTTGTGGAAATCGGGACAATATGTCCACGAAGAGTGTGCGTCAGCATAATATGAATTATGGCAATGATGGTGTAAGACCGCTCGGAACGGATCATCGTTATAACGCGAACCGCTACAATACGAACTTCTCGGGTGATGGACTACGTTCCTATAACATGAATCAGTTCAGCCCAGATGGTTATACACGTGGTTACGGTTATGATGGAGGTTACCGCACCAATAATTTCAACAATGGTACGTATGGACAGTATGGTACGAATGGTAACAATGGTACGTATGGTAACAATGCCTTTAACGGAGGGCGCTACGGCACTCATTCCGCGAACAAGCTGGAAATGAACCAAAAACTGGCCAAAAAAATCGCTTCCATTAAGGGTGTGAAGTCGGCACATGTCATGATGACGAACAACAACAATGCTTATGTTGCTGTTGTAACTGATCATTCATCTAAAGGAGTTCACAGCAAGAGCGTTAAGCCAGGACAAGGACCACGGCCATACTCTGCTGGCAGCCTCGGTTCTTATGACGGTACATCTAATGTGAATGATAACATATCTGGTGACTTGAAGGCACACATTGCCAACGCGGTGAAGAAGGAAGATCCGAGCTGCAATAATGTGTATGTATCTGCCAATCCAGACTTCGTCAACCGCATGAATGAGTACAGCAAGCAAGTAAGTGCAGGCCATCCGATTGCAGGATTTGCTAATGAATTCTCTGAGATGGTGTACCGTTTGTTCCCAACCAATGTAACAAATCAATCGTACAATCATCCAACTCGCTTGCACAATATGGCTCCAGGAACAGGAACAACAGGAACTCGTTAATTTCACGCTTCGAACGGACTTCATTCCTCACTCTGTTGAGGGCGGAGTCCTGTTTACATATTCGGATAAGGGTAGCATTCGACGAACATAAGGAATTATACGGTTTTAGCCAAACAAACACGTTAGTTAGCCCATTTTTGCGCATTACCGCACCAAGTGTAATGGCTCTTCATAGTATAAATTTGACTGTATCCCTAAACCTTGTTAAATTACAAAAACTCGGGCAAGGAGGGGTGACACTTGAAGGGTAGCGATCACAAAAATAAGTTTCTACTGACTAATCGTGAGCGCGAAGTTTTTGAATTATTAGTTCAGGACAAAACGACCCGTGATATTGCACAACAATTGTTCATTAGTGAGAAAACCGTTCGAAATCATATTTCGAATGTGATGCAGAAATTGAATGTAAAAGGTCGTTCGCAAGCGGTAGTCGAGCTAATCAAGCTTGGGGAGTTAAAAATCTAACAATAAGCTAAGCCCATCGCCCTGACAATTCAGCCTTCTGGAACACATCGGTTGATGTGGGAAGGAAGGTCTTTGATGAGTAGGTCCGGATGACAGACTCGGATAGATTCGAGCGTATACCCATGCTGCATAGAACGAGCATCGTGGCAAGTACGCTTTATTTTTTGTTCCGATGGTCATGCCCTGCAATCAACAAATGGCTTCCCGAATACGATGCAGGTATCGTTTCGGAAAGCCATTCTTTTTTATGCGGATATGGTTGTAAACAAGGTATGATAACAACAGCTGCTTACATATGCGTGCTGCCTTTTACCCATACGCGTTCAATGTTCAGATCAGCATCTGTCCATACCAAGTCAGCTTGCTTGCCAACTTCGATGCTGCCTGTATAGCCGTCGATTCCAATTTGCTTCGCAGGATTCAAGCTTGCAAGGCGTGATACTTCATGCAGCGGGAGTCCGGTAAATTGAATCATATTCTTCACAGCCTGAATCATCGTAAGTGTACTGCCTGCGAGCGAACCGCCGTCAGTCAATCGGCATACGCCTTCCTTCATCGTTACAGCGAGACCGCCAAGATCATACTGTCCATCAGGCATACCAGCTGCGGACATCGCGTCTGTAATCATTACGAGCTTGCCGGAAGCCTTCGTACGGCTTAGCATCTTGATGCAAGCAGGGTGTACGTGAATTCCGTCGGAGATAATCTCAGCTGTAATGCGGTCATCGGTAAGCACGGCTCCGGCTACACCTGGATCACGATGGTGGATTGGAGTCATTGCGTTGAACGTGTGAACCGCTTGGTTCAGACCAGCATTGGCTGCGGCCGTCACTTGATCGTACGTAGCTGCTGTATGTGCTGCAGCAGCATTTACGTCGTGAGCGCGAAGCCAGCGGATGGCTTCCGTAGCGTTGTTACGCTCAGGCGCTAAGCTCACTTGCTTCATCAGGCCAGGGAAGCGTGCATGCCAATCCTCGAACCAGTCGATTTGAGGATCGATCATGTAGATATCGTTCTGTGCGCCCTTGTACTTCGGATTCACGAACGGACCTTCCAAGTGAACGCCTGCCAATTGAGTATACCTCATGCCTTGCTTGATGTAGGCATCAACCGCTACCATAACACGATCCAGTGCTTCATGAGATTGTGTCATCGAAGTAGCGAGCATAGCAGTTGTACCGTGCTCCATATGGAACTTCGTAATTTTATCGTAAGATTCGGCATTTGCATCCATGAAGTCTGCGCCGAAGCCGCCATGAATATGCAGATCGACAAAGCCTGGTAGCACCCAGCCGCCCTTAGCGTCTACTGCTTCCTTGCCCCAAGCATCCTGCTCAGGCTGTGCCAATTCTGACCACTTTCCAATAAAGGAAATAAGGCCATCTTCTACCCGAACGACTCCATCATACAATACACCGTTCGGTGTTACGACATTTGCATTGGTTAGGGTAAACGTTGAATTAGCCATGGAAATGTTGTGCCGCCTCCTTGTCAAGCAAAACTACTACATTCGGATGAGTTTGCAACAATGATGCCGGAACTTCTGTTGTAACCGGGCCAGTCAAAGCGCGATGAACAATGTCAGCCTTGTCCGCACCGCGAACTACGAGCATAATCATTTTAGCCTTCAAGATCGAGCCAACGCCCATTGTTACCGCTTGTGTTGGCACTTCATCAATGGAATCGAAGAAGCGCTTGTTCGCTTGGCGAGTCTCTTCTTTCAATTGGACAAGATGTGTGCCTGCATGCAGATTTTGGTCTGGTTCGTTGAAGCCAATGTGACCATTGTGGCCAAGGCCGAGCAGCTGCAGGTCGATGGATGCATCAGAGAGCATCTCATCATATTGCTTGCACTCGTGTTCCAAGTCGGCTGCATTGCCGTTTGGTACACGAGTGTTCTCTTTATTGATATCGATATGATCGAACAATTGCTTGTTCATGAACGACATGTACGATTCTGGATGGCCTTCAGGCAGACCAACGTATTCGTCCAGGTTGAAGGAACGCACATTTTTGAAGCTTACATACTTTTTCTCATTCAGGCGAATCAGCTCTTGGTAGATGCCGATTGGCGTACTGCCAGTTGCCAAGCCGAGTACGGCATTAGGCTTTGTCTGGATGAGGCTTGCAAAGATGCCTGCAGCGATTTGGTTTAATTCCTCGTTTGTTTGGAACGTTAAGATGTTCATGAACTGAGTTACCTCCCTTTATCTTTACGGTACTTGCGTACCATGCGATACGACTGTTCTAGCTTCGGAATATGATCATCGAACTGCTCCGTGACCATTCCCGCGAACAAAATATCAATTATATGGAGCTGTGCGATACGGGAAGCCATGTCACCGCGACGCATGCCTTCTTCGAGAGAAGAAGCAGATAAATGAATATCAGCAAGACTAGCGAGGCGATTAGAACCAACCTTCGTTAGTGAGATGGTGGTCGCGCCGCGCTCCTTGGCGCATTGCAGCGCATCGATCGTCTCTGGTGTCTCTCCAGAATAGGAGATGGCGAACGCCACATCAAGCTCATTCAAGTTGGCGGCGGATGTAATCTGCATATGCGGATCGGAGAAGCAGGTCGCGCGTTTGCCAACACGAATCAGCTTCTGGTAGAAGTCCAGTGCTACGATACCGGACGTTGCCATTCCGTACAGATCAATCTGTCTTGCCTGCTGAAAAGCATGCATTGCCCGCTCCAGCGTAACCATGTCTAATAGCCGCGTCGTGTCGGATATCGAGCGTATATGATTGGACTCGATGGCCGTAATAATATCGCGCAGCGGATTACCTGCGATAATGTCCTGATAGGATAGTGGTGTGGACTGCTGTGCCATGTCGGCCGCCAGCTTCGTCTTGAAGTCCGGGAATCCACGGAAATGAAGGGTTTTACAAAATCTAGTGACGGTTGCGGGTGAAGTGCCGGATTGTTCAGCCAGCTCTGTGATGCCCATCGTCACTACATTGCCCGGAAACTGCAAAATATAGTCCGCCACTTTGCGCTCCTGCGGGTGAAAATCTTGAACCTGCTGCCGGATCGCATGCAAAATGCTCGACAAAAATATCATCCTCTTACGTGAAAAATGGTGAAAATAATTTTAACCATATATCTAATCTTGATGAAAATTATTTCAATATCATCATAGTCAATCCACAGCAGAAACACAAGCTGATTATGCAAAATACCACAATTTCCTCACAAATCATTTCGCGACCGTCAATTGCTCGAATCCGCATGGTTGTCCAGCTGCCGCTGCTCCCGGAAATCACGTGGCGCTATGCCAAGGCGAGTTTTGAACGTTCGATGGAAATAGGAGTAACTTTGAAATCCACACATTTCAGCAATTTGCTCCAGCGGCATATACCCATGCAAAATCCGTTCGCAAGCCATCGTCAATCGGAGTTGGATGGCATAGTCCATGACGGATTGATGGAATGTTTCTTTGAAAATATGTGATGCTCTGGACACACTTAGCTGCACGCGGGTTGCAACATCCTGCAGCGTAAACGGCTCCGTAACATTCATTTCAATATAATGCTTCATTTGATGGGCGACCCGCTCACTGCGATTGCGATTCAAATAAGAGGGATGTGCGCGTTCACTTAAGGTTCTCTCCAACATGCGGAAGTAAGCAAAGCTTAGGTGTCTAACAATATCGTTCATGTTGTGGCTTCCATAGAGCCGCTGCTCCTGCATAATCTCCCGCCATATCGACAGAAGACGATCGTCGATTCCGATGTCTACCTTGCCCTGAGTGGCAACCTGGTTCCACCACGCTTGTACCCATGGACCATTCAATATGAAGTAGTAGTCGAGGCTGTGCACTTTTTTGTGAGGGATGCCTGATTCGGGGTGGCGGTACCCTATTTTCAAATCATAATGAGAGCCCGGAGACAGCATGAGCATATCGCCAGGTGTAATTTCCGTATATTGATCATCCATCCAGACATGAGCATTGCCTTCCAACTGTATGCGAATGAGGTAATGCTCCAGCTTGGGGATGACGAGAGTGAATGGCTTCGTGTGTCTCGCATGCCCGGAGTACATAATCGTAAATTCTTCTTGATTGATAGCAGATTGCGACATATTCTCCTCCATCATGTCCATATAGGTGTCTACGCTCTTTACAAAGAGTATAGCAAAGATAGCAAGATTGTTCATGTTAAAAGGATATCCTTCATTCACACCCCGAAAGCAATGTGGCACAATGAAATCAGTTCATTGAAAACCTTTTCAAAAAGTAAGCCGATATCATAATCGTTCATAACGATTTATACAAAATGAGGTGGATCCATTGAAAATTGGAGTACAGCTTTATACATTGCGCGATGAGATGCAAAAAGACTTTATCGGAACACTGGAGCAAGTGGCGGCTATGGGCTATGAAGGTGTAGAATTTGCCGGCTACGGCGGATTGGCGCCGGAGAAATTAGCAGGTGAACTGAAGCGCCTGAATTTGAAGGCGGCCGGGTCTCATGTCAGTATCGAGCAATTGACTGAACACCTAGATGAGCAAATTGAAATGAATCTTGCCATCGGCAACCGGAACATCATTTGTCCGGGAATTCCGAAGCTGCACGAAGCCGATGAAGACATCTTGGAAGAGTCGGTTCGCGTGCTTGCAGCTGTTGCAGAGCGACTTGCAGCGCATGGAATTAAGCTGGGCTATCACAATCATGGATATGAATTTGAAGCTAAGATTGGGCGGGAGACGGTATTTGATTTGCTGTTCAGCAAGCTGCCTGAAGACAATCTCTTCGCGGAACTGGATGTATGTTGGGTGAAGCATGGTGGTTTCAACCCGTTGGAAGTAATCGCTCAATATTCAGGTCGTGTTCCGTTCATTCATTATAAGGATCTCAAATATGATGGAGACGGCAAGCCAATGACAATGGAGCTTGGTCAGGGTGAACTCGATTTAGTGGGTGTAGCTCAAGCTGCTCGAGAAGCAGGAACGGAATGGCTTATCGTAGAGCAGGATGATTGTCAGCGTGCACCACTTGATAGCGTGCGCGGAAGTCGTCAATGGATTAAGGACAATCTCGGACTTTAATAGAAGACTTCAAGAGAAAACTTCAAGAGAAAACTTCAAGAGGTACGACCTCTACACATATTACAGTTGAATACATGACCTACATCATCAATCTAATCTCGGGAGGAATAGATTCATGTCAAAAGTATATAAAATTGCGATTATCGGATGCGGCGGCATTGCCAATGCCAAGCACATGCCTAGCTTGGCCAAGCTGAAAAATGTTGAAATGGTAGCATTCTGCGACATTGTTGAGGAGCGTGCGGTTGAGGCGAAGGAAAAGTACGGCACACCGGATGCTAAAGTCTATACCGATTATAAGGCTGTATTGGAAGATAAGAGCATCGACATCGTTCATGTATGTACGCCGAATGATTCCCATGCAGAGATTACAATTGCTTCGCTGGAGAGCGATAAGCATGTATTGTGTGAGAAGCCAATGGCGAAGAAGGCGGAAGATGCACGCCGCATGGTTGAAGTGGCGAAGCGTACAGGCAAGAAGCTTACAGTAGGCTACAATAACCGCTTCCGCAGTGACAGCCGCTATTTGAAGAAGCTGTGTGAAGAGGGCACCTTGGGTGAGATTTATTTCGCCAAAGCGCATGCGATTCGTCGCCGCGCGGTTCCTACATGGGGCGTGTTCTTGGACGAAGAGAAGCAAGGCGGAGGTCCGCTTATCGATATCGGTACACACTCGCTGGATATGACGTTGTGGATGATGGACAACTACGAGCCGCATATCGTGCTTGGCAAGGCTTATCATAAGTTGAGCAGCCGTGAGAATGCAGCGAACGCTTGGGGTTCATGGGATCCAGCGAAGTTCACGGTTGAAGATTCCGCGTTCGGGATGATTGTGATGAAGAACGGAGCGACAGTTATTTTGGAATCCAGTTGGGCGCTTAACGTAACATCCAACATCGAAGCGAAGTGTACGCTATGCGGTACAGAAGGCGGGGCAGATATGAATGACGGCTTGACGATTAACGGGGAAAGACACGGCCAACTGTACGATCAAAAATTTCATTTGACTGCAAGTGGCGTTGATTTCTATGAAGGTGATTCTGATAATCCGCCAGATGTAGAGATGCATATGTGGATTGATGCGATTGAAAATGACAAGACACCAATCATTACGCCGGAACAAGCGTGCGTCGTTTCTGAGATTTTGGAAGCCATTTACGAATCCTCGCGCACAGGAAAAGCAATTTACTTTGACTAATCGGAATAAGCAGCACGAATGCACATGAATCGTACCGAAGGAGGCAAAGAACACTCATGAAATTAGGCGTATTCTTAGTTCTGTACGGACAATTGCCATTAGAAGAGGCATTGGATACAGTAGCAGCTAAAGGTGTTGAAGCTGTTGAGATAGGGACTGGCGGGTATCCAGGTGCGAAGCATTGCAACCCGCATGAACTGTTAGCTAGTGAGGCGAAGCTTAAGGCATTTAAGGAAGCTGTTGCTTCCCGGGGCTTGACGATCAGTGCGCTAAGCTGTCATGGCAATCCGCTTCACCCACAGATGGATATTGCGAAGCAGTATCATGAAGATTTCATGGCGACGCTGGATCTCGCTGCGAAGCTGGAAGTGCCAGTTGTGAACGGCTTCTCCGGCTGCCCGGGTGACCATGAAGGCGCGAAATACCCGAACTGGCCTGTGGCACCATGGCCTACAGATTATCAGGAAATTCTGGACTGGCAGTGGAAGGAAAAGGTTATTCCGTACTGGACAGAGGTGGGCAAGTTAGCCACTGAACGCGGCTTGAAGATCGGACTCGAGCTGCACGGCGGCTTCTCCGTTCACTCGCCAGGTACGATGCTTCGTCTCCGCGAAGCGGCAGGCGAGGCAATCGGAGCGAACCTTGACCCGAGCCATATGTGGTGGCAAGGCATAGATCCGGTACAGGCAATCCGTATTCTGGGGCAGGCGAATGCCATTCATCACTTCCATGCCAAGGATACGACCATTGATCCTGTGAACATCCATAAGCACGGGATAACAGATATGCAGTCTTATACGATGATGTTGGATCGCGCTTGGCAGTTCCGTACTGTTGGTTATGGTCATGATACGAAGACATGGGCTGATATAATTAGTGCCCTTCGCCTTGTCGGTTATGACTATGTTGTGAGCATAGAACATGAGGATGGCTTGATGTCCGTTGATGAGGGCTTCACGAAAGCTGTTGAGAATTTGAAGCCGATTTTAATGAAGGAACCGATTGGCGAGATGTGGTGGGTCTAGGCCTCAAATCATGCACGCCAAGTAATGGGATATAGGCATCGCATCTTCCTCGTTCTCGTGCATCAATGGATGAATGGAAGGTGCGATTGCTTTTCTAACTAAGATGTTATCAGTAATGAGCTTATCTATATGAATGGACAAAGGAGCATGCAGCGATGACAAAACAAAACGTAACGATCTGGAATGAATACAGACATGAACAACACAACAAGACCGTAGCTGATATTTATCCGCAAGGGATTCATACAGCGATCGGCGAGGGACTGGGTCAGGAGTTTCATGTGCGCTATGCAACGCTCGATATGCCTGAACATGGGTTGACTGAGGAAGTATTGAATGAGACAGACGTATTGATTTGGTGGGGGCATAAGGCACACGAAGAGGTGGACGAGGCGATTGTAGAGCGTGTCTATCAACGCGTGCTCCACGGGATGGGGCTAATTGTACTTCATTCCGGTCATTTCTCGAAAATTTTCAAAAAGCTTATGGGAACCGGCTGTGATTTGAAATGGCGTGAAGCGAACGACAAGGAACGGTTGTGGGTCGTAGCTCCAGGGCACCCGATCGCAGAAGGAATTGGGGAGTATATTGAGCTTGAAGCGGAAGAAATGTACGGCGAGCACTTCGACATTCCGGCACCGGATGAGCTTGTATTCGTCAGCTGGTTTACTGGCGGAGAAGTATTCCGCAGCGGCTGCTGCTATCAGCGCGGCATGGGCAAAGTTTTCTACTTCCGTCCAGGTCATGAGACATATCCGACCTATTACAATGAGCAAATCCGTCGTGTCATCGCCAATGCGGTGAAGTGGGCTAAGCCGTCGGAACGCACATATCCGAAGTATGGCAACGCTCAACCGCTTGAACCATTGAATTAATGGGACAAGTTAGACAACATGCACGGATTTCGTTGGAGTTATCATCATACAGCCTAATGTAATTTGAAAGAAAGAGTGGGTATAAACATGACATCAATTGAATCTTCACAACCATTACGCGTCGGAGTTGTTTCAACAGGCAACATATTCCGTGGGGCGCATATGCCTGCATTTCTCTCAAATCCGCATGTTCAGATCGTCGCTGTATGCGATCCGCATAAGCCATCTGCTTGCGAAGTTGCGGATCAAATTGGTCAGGTTCGAGTCTATGAAGACTGGCAGGAGATGCTTGAACACGAGGAGTTGGATATTGTAGATATTTGCTCCCCGAACTATTTGCACGCTCCAGTTGCGATTTCTGCCTTAGAAAAAGGGTTGCACGTATTCTGCGAGAAGCCTGATGCGACGAATCCAGAAGATGCGGTACGTATGCAGCAGGCTGCCGAGAAGTCGGGCAAAGTGCTGATGGTCATGCGGAATAATCGCTTCCGCTCGCGTTCTCAATTTCTAAAACAGTACATTGATGAAGGACAGATGGGGCAGATATACACGGGAAGATGCGGCTGGGTGCGCAGATATGGCATTCCAGGTGCAGGAGGCTGGTTCACAACCAAATCCAAATCTGGAGGAGGGCCTCTGATCGATTTGGGTGTGCATATGATCGACTTGGCCATCTGGCTGATGGGCAATCCGAAGCCAGTTGCAGTATCAGGAGCGACATACGGCCATTTCATGGATAAGGCTGCTCCATCAGGGAGTCGGGATACGTTCAATGTGGAAGATCTGGCAACTGGATTCATTCGCTTTGACAATGGGGCGACGCTCCAACTGGAAGTAAGCTGGGCTTCACATATCGAGAAGGAACAATCGTTCGTGGAGCTGCGTGGGACACAAGCTGGCTTCAGCCTGCATGATAATGAGCTTCAGATGTTCACAGTTGCTGCTGGCAAGCATATGAACATGAAGCCGGAAGGATTTACAGACGGATCAGGACATAAGGAGAATGTGGATCACTTTGTCGATGTGATATTAGGCAAAGCTGATCCGATATTCACACCAGAACAGGGTGTAGACATGATCCGCATACTAAATGCGATTTATGAATCAGCGAAGCTTGGCCAAGAAGTAAGATTGTCTCTATAGCCATTCATGCTGATGTAAACCTGAGTACAAATGTGCTGTACGCTCATTTGTACTCAGGTTTTTTTGTGTTCAACAAGCACATCCTAAAAATTACGTTTGGTTCATGGTGTGACAACTTGCGTCATTGCCGGGAAGCCGTGTTGCCTATTCTGCCGTAAAGGCGTCGGAGTTCCAGTTTGCCCAGCAGCAGGACAAGCATTTCATCTTCACCGGCCCGCCGTAGGGTGGACACTAGAGGGGAAAGTATGGCATCCTGAGAAGGATGGATGTATTCATATAATGCCATCTCCTTGGAATGCAAATCGTTCCGTACTGACGATCAGATCTGGGTTCGATTTGAGATAGAGGCTGTCTTTGGATTGCGCTATTTGCAATCACTGTACTTATATGGAGAGCGATTCAGCGGAGAAGGAAATAACGGAAACTAAGGGAGGAGCCATCTCCAATGAATTTGAAGAGAAATCGATCGATAGGTGTAAAGATCATAGGGGGCGCCTTATTCATTGTATTAATATGGGTTGCTGCGGATATGTGGTATTCAGACACGAAACAGGTTGCAGCTGTTCCTCTGCAGCTAACGGAGCAGCAATCGTCGCTCCTGTTGTTTGTCGCGAAACACATGATGAGCAGCGATGGCGGAGTCTTTACGAATTTGCGTGACGACTTGCCCGAGTCAGAGCATCAAGCAGCCAATCATCAGATGCTCTCAGAATCAACAGGGCTGATGATGTTGTATGCAGTACAGATGAACAATCGTAACCTGTTCGATAATCAGCTCGCGTTCTTGCAGCGGAGTCTATTAGCGGAGAAAGGCTACGTCCGCTGGCGCTACTCCCCTAAGCATGAACCGACTGACGTTAATGCGGCGGTCGATGATCTGCGTATTGCTCGGGCACTGCTCGATGCGGATCAATTATGGGGGGTCGAGGAAGCAAGACGGATCGCGAAGGGAATCAGCAAGACGCTGTTGGATGGCAATGTGAGCAAGGACTACATGTTCGACCATTATGATTGGAAGTATAAATCCCGCTCAGACCGTGCAACGATCTCCTATATGGATATTCATACGATGGGAATGCTGGCTGTGTTCGATAAGAAGTGGGAGACGGTTCGGAATAACAGTTTGCAGCTAATGAAGAAGGGCTCGCTTGGGAACGGGTTGTTCAAGACGTACTGGACACCTGACCAAGGTTATTCCTCAACGGGATCCATCAATATGATCGATTCCTTATATACTGCGTTGTACTTGGCGGAAGAAGGCGAGGATGTAAGTGCGACAATCCGATTTCTGAAACAGGAATGGAGCCTCCACAAAGGGAAGATCCCGAGTGTATACGCAGAGGATGGGAGTGTCCGAGAAACCTTTGAATCTCCATCAGTTTATGCGCTTGCTGTTCGGATCCTCCAGCTGAAGAATGAGCATGGACTTGCGGAGCAATTGAAGCGGAGAATGTATGAATTTGCCGTGCAGCGTTCCTCCTCGCCGAATTTCGGCGGCTTTGTCGAAGAGAAGGACAATAGTGCCTTCTCATTCGACCAGCTGCAAGTATTGTTGACGGAAGTCAATCCTGTAGGAAGCAAGAAGAATGAAATCAAGGGAAAGTGAAGTAAACGGAAACGAAATCTACAAGTAGATACGATGATGGATGAACTGGTTTAGGTTATAGGAAAGGGACTGCCATGGCAGATAGTCACTTATCTGCTGGGCGGTCCTTTTACATAATAGAAATAGGTAATGCTGTAAGAAACATTGCTTTTAGATCCTAACTCGATACAATGAAATGGAGAAATAAATTGAGGTGACAGGTATGAAAGAATGGTACGAGCGGAGTTTCGGTCGCGACTATTTAGTTGTATATAAACATCGTGATTTTCAAGGGGCCGCACAAGAAGTGCATCGGATGATGAAGTGGCTGGAGCTGCCCGAAGCAGCCTCTGTGCTGGATCTATGCTGTGGGATGGGCAGGCACTCACTGGCGCTCGCGGAAGCTGGGTACAAGGTGACAGGAGTAGATTTGTCTGAGGTGCTTCTACGAGAGGCGGCGAAGCTGGATGAAGAGCATGTCGTAACCTTCTTGGCAGGGGACATGAGAGAGCTACCAGTGGAGGGGGCGTTTGATGCCGTTGTGAATTTATTTACGTCTTTTGGATATTTCCAAGCGGATGAAGACAACGGCCAGGTATTCCATGAAATTCATCGGGTGCTCCGGCCGGGCGGGCAATTTATTATAGACTTCTTAAATCCGAGCTATGTTATGCAGCATCTGGTTCCAGTATCTGAGCGCCAAGATAAGGGGACATGGATTCAAGAGAAGCGGCATATTGAGAATGGATTCGTGAAGAAGGAAATTACGTTGACGGATGAGGGCACAGGGGAACAGCGCCATTATGAGGAGCGTGTTAGACTGTATGAATTAGGCGATTTCCATCATATGATTGAAGAGGCAGGGTTGCAAATGGAGAAGGTATATGGTGGGTATGATGGTTCCTTATACAATGAAGCCGTTTCTTCTCGACTCATCATGGTTGGAACACGTCCGGAGTAAGTCTGAACTACCAATTGTCAGCGATAACATGGGTGTATTAGACCAGTATAGATGATTAAATGTTGACTCAATTTGTGGATGAGGGGGAACAAGTAATGAAGTTGCAGCAGGTGAATGCGAATATTTATGTAGCCAGAATGCCGCTCCCTAACTCACTTCGGTGGGTGAATACCTATTTGCTTCATGGCTCAGCAGGCTGGACTATCATTGATCCGGGGCTTCGTAACAATGAGACAGAGAGTGCATGGGTCAGCTTAATGGGAGAAATGGACATTCATGCTGGCAACACGGCTTCCATTGTGCTGACGCATTACCATCCTGATCATAGCGGGATTGCCGGCTGGCTTCAGCAGCAGTTGTCCGTACCCGTATGGTTGTCGGAAATAGGCTGGAATCACGTTGAGAGACTGTGGGATGGGAGATCTCCTATGACTGTGGACATGCAGCAGTTGTACCGTAAGCATGGGGCGCCGATAGCGGTAGTGGAATCCATCGGAGTTCATATGGATAGCTTCATTCCCCAGGTAACCCCGCTGCCCGATATATCGTTCATTAGGGATGGAGATTTGGTGACGCTAGGGGATGATGCTTGGCAGGCACTTGAGACAGGAGGGCACGCTCCAGGCCATATGAGCTTCTATCATGCGGAAGAGCGTATAATATTGTGCGGTGATCACGTTCTGCCGCAAATAACGCCGAATGTCAGCTTAATGCCGAATAGTGATCCCGAGCCACTGCAGTCCTTCCTCATCGGGCTTGAGCGTCTTGCTGCTCTGGATGTAGAACTGGCGCTTCCAGGGCATCGACATCCATTCCAACATTTCAGGAGTCGTGCGGAAGAGTTAATCCAGCATCATGAAGCACGTCTGCAGGAGATGCAGGACGTGCTCCACAAGCCGATGACAGCCTACGAGCTGTGCTGTGCCAGCTTCGGTACGCTGGATCGTCTAACTGTGCACCAATTCCGCTTTGCAATGGGCGAGACTCTGGCTCATCTCGTCGAACTTCAACGGCGCGGCTTAGCGATGACTACTTCTGCTTCTGGCGAGTTCATGCTGTGGAAGTCATCATAAACTACATAGATTGCATTTCTTGCTCGCGTTCCGCCTGCTTGCGGTGAGCAATTCGACTGCTTGCCGCAGCGGCAATGGCGCCTACGATATCATCAAGGAACGTATGGATCTGCCCGCTATCCTTATTGTTTAATCGTTCCAAGACTCCTGGCTTCAGTTTATCAACATATCCGTAATTGGTGAATCCGATGCTTCCATATACATTAACAATGGAGAAGGCTAGAATTTCGTCCACGCCATACAGTCCCTCATCATTCTCAATCATTTCCTGCAGCGCGGGTGTCAGCTTCCCTTCTTCTGCCATGATATCAAGCTGGATACCGGTCAGAACCGCATTTTGAACCTCACGTTTGCGCAGCACCTGTTCCACATTGTAGATACAATAGTCGATTGTCAATTCAGGGAAATATTTTTGTTGCAAGAACATAACCAACTCTGCAATTTCTTCTACGCGAACTCCCCGTTTATGCAGCCACTCGCGTGTCTCAGCTTCGACTTTCTCACTGTCTAGGCTATACGCCTTGGCAGTATGTTTATGATCTGTCATGGAAGTCACCTCTATCTCTTTGTCATCATTCCTATACCTATCATTTTGCACCATTGCATGAGGAAAGTATACGACAATGATATACCCAATCCCTGCTTTCCTTACTCTCTTTCTCTTGTATTTTCTCGTTGCAATATAGAAACCTCGTCATGTTTTGGACAGCCCTCTCGTATATATAGGTGTATGACGAAGGGACGCCTTATGCACGCATTATATAAGGAAACGGGCTCCCGCTGATCACACGATAGATGCATAGAGGAGGTTGCTTCGCCTATGGTGCGGACACAATATTTCCGACAAGGTGTACTGGCAGCAGTACTGACCCTGCCCTTGCTATTAACAGCTTGCAATGGCACGAGCGGTGCGATCGATCCGCCGCCAGCAGATGTTGAGGCTAAGATGATGACTGCAACAGATGGTAAGAGCGAATTAACTGTTAATCCAATGGATGCAGCGCAGCAGCAAGCGAATATGACGATATATGCGCAGGATCGCCATGGCTACTTGGCTCCAATATCGTATCAATGGAACTCTGAGGATCCGGCGGTAGTGGCGCAGGCGTCACTGGAAATGCTGGTGAAGGACGGGGTGCATAAGGGAATGCTGCCTCCAGGCTTTACGGCCACGCTGCCGAAGGGGACGAGCTTGAAGGTAACGCTCAAGCCGGAGCAGAAGACTGCATTTGTGGAATTATCGAAGGAGTTTGCCACTTACGACAAGAACGATGAGCGCAAGGTGATGGAGTCTATCACGTGGACGCTTACTTCTCTGCCGAATGTAGATCAGGTGCAATTATGGATGGATTCTAAGAAGCTGTCTGAGATGCCAGTAGACCACACCCCAATGGATACGCCGCTTTCCAGACAATTAGGAATTAATTTAGAGAAGGATTTGTCGGTCAATTATCTGCGCTCCATGCCGGTTACGTTGTATTTTTCCAGTTACAGTGAAGAGGGGAAGGCCTATTTTATTCCTGTGACTAGACTGGTTGAGCCATCATCGGATTCAGTGAGAGCAACACTGGAACAGATGATATCCGGGCCGTTGAATAAGAAAGCGATGAACATGGTCATGACCAAAGAAACGAAAATTAATGATATTATGGCCAACGGCGATACACTGACAGTGGATCTCGCTGATACGATGTTCGAAAAAGGGGATCAAGTTCCTGCAGAATTGGTGAAGGCGGTTGTTCTATCGCTTACTGAACGGCAAGGAGTGAAGAAGGTTCAGTTGAAAATAAACGGCAATATGGATATTCAAGGAACAGACAAGATAAACTATTCGGAGCCGGTCACGCGGCCTGTTGTAAATATGGCTTGGAAAGGATAGATGCTTTTCGCCAAGCTCTTTGGTAGAATAGGGGATGTTACTTTTTACGGACGACAGTGGAAATGTAGGAGGCACTATTAAATGAGAAGCAACGGACGCAAGGCGGATGAACTCCGCCCGGTTACGATTCGAACAAACACGAACAAATACGCGGAAGGATCCGTATTCATCGAAGTAGGCGACACGAAGGTGCTGTGCACGGCTACGGTTGACGAGAAAGTTCCTCCTTTTATGAAGGGGCAAGGCAAGGGCTGGATTACGGCAGAATATTCGATGCTCCCACGTGCAACGCAGACACGCAACCAGCGTGAAGCGAACCGGGGCAAGTTAACTGGCCGTACGATGGAAATTCAACGGCTGATTGGGCGGGCTCTACGCTCGGTTGTTGACTTGCATGCATTAGGTGAGAGAACAATTACGCTTGATTGCGACGTTATTCAGGCTGATGGTGGTACACGTACCACTTCCATCACCGGTTCCTTTATTGCGATGGCAATGGCGATTCATAAAGTGGCGAACCAGCATTCATTGAATAAATACCCGATTACAGATTTCCTTGCATCGGTTAGCGTTGGTGTCATTCAAGGAAATACGCTTCTTGACTTGAATTACGAAGAAGATTCTTCAGCGAAGGTCGATATGAATGTTGTGATGACAGGACAAGGCAAGTTCGTTGAAGTGCAAGGTACGGGGGAAGAGAGTCCATTCTCACGTGAAGAGCTTAACCAACTCCTTGCCAGCGCGGAGAAAGGGATCTTGGAGCTTGTTGAGATGCAGAAGGAAGCACTTGGCCCTATTGCAGACAAGATCGCTGCACGGGCAGCATTGGAGCGTGGGGAGGCAGCCGGTCATGCATCTAGCAAGTGATACGATCATTATTGCGACGAGCAACCAAGGCAAGCTGAAGGAATTTCAGCTTGCTTTCGCCTCGCTTGGCAAGCGTGTGCTCAGCATGGCAGACTATCCGCAATTGCCTGAAGTAGTAGAAGACGGAGATACCTTCAAGGCAAACGCGCTGAAGAAGGCACAGGAAGTCGCTGAAGCGATTCAACTTCCTGTTCTTGCTGATGATTCAGGACTTTGTGTGGAGCGCTTAGAGGGTGCCCCTGGCGTGTATTCTGCACGATATGCTGGTGGGCATGGCGATACGAAGGCGAACAATGCCAAGCTTCTCGAAGAGTTGGAGAAGCTGCCGGTATCCCGTACAGAACATGAGGAGCTGGGAGAAGTAGCAGAGCATGTACGGAGTGCGGCTCAATTCGTCTGCTGCCTCGTGCTGTATGATCCAGTAGAGAAGCGGTATGTCGATGTCACGGGCACATGTGATGGATTCATCATTGATGAGGCGCGTGGAGAGCATGGATTTGGCTACGATCCGCTCTTCTATGTTCCTGCATTCGGCAAGACGATGGCGGAGCTGTCTCCAGAGCAGAAGCAGAGCATTAGCCATCGCGGCAACGCGATTCGCAAGCTGCTTGAAGTGATGAAGGCGGAGCAAGCGGAAGTATAGCGGGTAGCCGCAAGATGCATCTTGATCCGCGTGCTGAATCCTGATTACTGCATGTTACATAGCTGCATAATGTATGTTCCTCTTGTAGAGAACAAACGCACAGAAGCATTTTTAACCTATTTACAACGGAATAACAAGCATCGGAGGGCACCTTACTGCATAGTTAGTTAAGGTGTCCTTTTTTTCACATCAAAATACTCAGAATTGATACTTTCCAACATCGGAAAAATATGAGAAAATATTGGGCAATAAGGCGAAGGAGGATTGGTTAAAGATGAGTGAAGCTCCACGTGAATTTGGACTGGAAACTTTAGCTGTGCATGCAGGACAGGAGGTTGACCCGACTACATTGTCCCGCGCGGTTCCGCTGTATCAAACAACGTCTTACGCGTTTAAGGATACTGATCATGCTGCGGACTTATTTGCTCTGAAGGAATTTGGCAACATTTATACACGGTTGATGAATCCTACAACAGATGTGTTTGAGAAGCGAGTCGCTGCCTTGGAAGGCGGTGCAGCGGCGCTGGCCACTGCCTCTGGTCAGGCTGCGATTACGTACGCTATATTGAATATCGCGGGAGCAGGGGATGAGATTGTCTCTGCGACGAGTCTGTATGGCGGAACGTATAATCTGTTCTCGACAACATTAGCAAAGCTCGGCATTACGGTTCGGTTCGTTGATTCCAGCGATCCGGAAAACTTCCGCAAGGCGATTACGAGCAGGACGAAGGCGCTGTATGCGGAGGCGATCGGCAACCCTAGGGGCGATGTTCTCGATATTGAGGCAGTAGCCGATATCGCACATGATCATGGTATTCCGCTCATCGTAGACAATACATTCCCAAGCCCATTCCTGCTTCGCCCCCTTGAGCATGGTGCGGATATTGTAGTTCATTCCGCAACGAAGTTCATTGGCGGTCATGGCACCTCGATTGGCGGGGTAATCGTAGATGGAGGCAAGTTCGATTGGGCTGCCAATGATAAGTTCCCGGGATTGACAGAACCGGATCCTAGCTATCATGGGGTTGTATATACGGATGCTGTTGGGCCAATCGCATACATTATTAAGGCCCGTGTGCAATTGCTGCGCGATATGGGAGCTGCCATATCTCCATTCAACGCATTCCTGCTTCTTCAAGGGCTCGAAACGCTTCACCTGCGTATGGAGCGCCATAGCGAGAATGCATTGAAGGTTGCTCAGTTCCTTGAAGCACATGAAGGTGTACAGTCGGTCAGCTACAGTGGTCTGTCTAGCCATCCATCTTATGAGCTTGCGCGGAAGTATTTGCCGAAGGGCCAGGGTGCCATCTTAACATTTGAGATTAAGGGCGGAATCGAAGCAGGACGCCAAGTGATCAATCACGTCAAGCTCTTCTCTCATCTTGCGAATGTTGGTGATTCGAAGTCGCTCATTATCCATCCTGCCAGCACACCGCATCAGCAATTGAGTGAAGATGAACAAATTGCTGCAGGTGTAAATCCAGGACTTATTCGTTTATCTATCGGTACGGAATCCATTGACGATATCTTATTTGATTTGGATCAGGCGATTCGTGCAAGTCAGCCTGCTGCTGTCAAATAAGAAGCCATAAAAACAAAGACACACGGACGATACGCTGCTGCGTATCCCGTGTGTCTTCTTTTTATTGGATGAATGAGCTCTTGTGGGCTTCAGGTTACCATGCTACACGAATGCGGTATTCTCGCAGCCAAGTGTCCATTTGAAGCAAATAAGCAAATAATTGAGGGCCGGACATCAGTTGACCGAACCAAGGAAAGTTCGAGCTCGCTTCCTCGGAGGCTGCGATACTGCGGATTCGCTCCGCATTCACAAATTGATGGAGTGGGGATGATGTATCATCCAGCCGCTCCAACGCAAGACGACGAACGGTATTCAAGTAGTTCGGATTGTGGGTTTTCGGATAAGGGCTCTTCTTGCGGTACAGTACATCTTCCGGCAATACGCCTTCAAGTGCTTTGCGAAGCAGACCCTTTTCTCGCCCACCATATGTCTTAATGCTCCATGGAATGTTGAATACATACTGGACGAGGCGGTGGTCTGTATAAGGTACACGAACTTCTAATCCTACCCCCATGCTCATTCTGTCCTTGCGATCCAGCAAGGTAGGCATGAAGCGGGTAATATTGAGATAGGACATGACCCGCATCTTGGCGGCTTGTGCATCTTCGCCAGGCAGCACAGGGACTTCGCGAACGGCATCTGCATACCGATCGGCTACGTACTGCTCTGCGCGAAGCAAGGAAGAAACTTCAGGCTTCAGGAGGCTGGAACGCAGTGGGGTAGCTAGTGCCCACGGGAAGGTACCGGCATTCAGGGCATCTTCTCGATGGAACCAAGGATATCCGCCGAATACTTCATCGGCCGCCTCGCCGGAGAGAGCGACAGTGGCGCCTTGCTTGATTTCCTTACAGAATAAGAGGAGAGAACCATCAATATCGGTCATGCCTGGCAAATCACGAACCTTCACAGCCTGTTCTAGGGAGGCGACAAGCTCAGGGGTATCGAATTTGATCCAATGATGGGTTGTGCCAAGTTCCTCCACCATACGGTAAATCCAGGGCTCATCGGCATTGGGCTGAAATGCATGAGATTGGAAGTACAGATCGTTATCAACATAATCGACCGAGTACGTATGCACCTGGCCAAGTTTATGCCGCTCGTAATGTTGAACGGTAAGGGCCGTCAGCGCACTGGAGTCCAGCCCGCCAGATAACAAGGTGCAGACGGGTACATCAGAGATGAGCTGCCGCTCAACGGTATCCTCCAGCAGCTCACGCACATGTCTAGCTGTCTGTTCGGCGTCCTCTTCATGCGGGATGCTCTCCAGCTTCCAGTAGCAATGAATTCTAAGACCATCCGGACTGTACTTCAAGGTGTGGCCTGGCCGCAGTTCTGATAGCGCTTGGTATATACCGTGTCCCGGAGTTCGAGCGGGACCAATCATCCATATTTCAGCGGCTCCCTCCAGCCCGATGACCGGTTCGATGTCCGGGTGAGCAAGCAATGATTTAGGCTCAGAACCGAATGCGAACCAGCCCTCGCCCTGTGAATAGAACAATGGCTTTACCCCGAGCCGATCACGAGCCATGAACAGATGTCTTTCTGATTCATCCCATATTGCAAAGGAAAAGATACCGTTAAATCGTTCAACACAAGCCTCTTTCCACTCCAAATAGGCAACAAGCAGCACTTCCGTATCACACTGCGTGACAAATGAATGCCCGCGGCTGATTAATTCTGTTCTTAATTCCTTCATATTGTACAGTTCGCCATTATATACAATGGCAAACACCCCTTGCTCCGTGTGCCGAACCATCGGCTGGGCGCCATTCGCGGGATCAATGACAGATAAGCGCCGGTGCCCCAGCGCACATGAACTGGTTAACCATGTTCCCTTCGCATCCGGCCCACGAGCGGATAATGTTGCGGTCATTTGTTCGACAACACCAGAACATTGGGTCAAATCACGGTTCCAGTCAATCCATCCTGTAATTCCACACATGTTACGTTCATCCTTTCCGCACCAATCTGTCCATCCGGAAGAACGAGCACCGGCATGCTGGAAGATTGAGATAATACCATGGGTATGCGCAAATCGGCATAAGATGTATGTCCATCGGGAGATGATAAAAAAAGCTTCACATAAAAGCTGAACCCCGAAGTAAACAGGGCGAGGCAATGGCCCTTAAATGGAAAGGAGGTGCTCCATGGAGCGCCAGCCTTATTATGTATCCGTACAGAATCATTCTGTTGTTGCGGAACAACATGCAGGGAGTTATGAATTTGTAGTCCATGTAAATGAAGCGGAAAGGGATGAGCTTCAAAGGCTGCTGAATGAAGTGGGGGATGCCGAAACGGATCAGATGCGGGATAGCCTCTTGTTATTGACAAGCCTATCGGATGATACGATTAACGTTCCGTATCAGCATAACCTCAACAAAGTATATGCCTACATATACAAATTCGGGACTACTGATACCAAGCGGTTTGTGGAGCAAATTTTAAATAAGGAGTGAGTCAAAAATGGAATTTAAGGCTGCAAAATTTCGTCGTCCTGTTGAAATCGAAGGGCGTCTGTGTGCAGAAGTAGGACTTATCCCTGATGATGACAAGGAGACTCCTCTGCTTGCGTATGTGGCTCCTGTACGAAATGGTGGTTATGAGATTGTTCGCCTTCTGCGCAACGATGCGCATTATGAAGCAGATTGGTATGACAACAATTTGCATAACGCCTTCGAGGAAATCGCTGCGGAGGAATTCATTATAAGCAATAACGAAATCAGCTGCAGTGATCGCGATTCGATTGTTGATGCTGTCTTAGGTTCCACAGAAGTTCGATCAGCGGTGGATGAGTTGTTTCAATTAGACACGTAATGGTATCCGTTATCATGCAGCGGAAATGGTTCGCTTTCTTATCATCGGCTTCGTGGAAAGAAATGATCAAGGTACGATGAAGGGAGGTGAGAAACGATGTCAGAGCAATTCAAGCAAAACAAGGGCAATAAATATGCCCATCAGAAGAAACATGCGGATGCCGTACTATCGAAAAACTTCAAGCATCCAGGCGAGAAGAACCATTGGGAGTTTCACAATAAGTAAAGTAAGTAAATAAGTAAGTTCTGCATCAAAAGAAGGCGGCAATTATACAAGGCTCTGCGATAAGCAGAGCCTCTCATGCAGAGGTATTCTGGGCGATGTGAGTGGGAAATAAAAAAAAAGCCTCACCAACCAATAAAAGGTTCTGTGAAGCATGTTCATGTATATTAGTAAGCAAATGAATGGCGTCCCAGGAGGGATTCGAACCCCCGACCGACGGCTTAGAAGGCCGTTGCTCTATCCAGCTGAGCTACTGGGACATGAATAAGTTAAATTTAGAACATAAATGATTGTATCAAAGAAATTGACTCTTAGCAATAGGAAAATGAAAAAATATTAATTTACATATCTTTTACAGTTTGAGTATCAGGAAAGCACATATGGTGACCGCGCAGGATAAAGAGTGAATATGATATAATGCATCATATAAGAAGCTCACCTAATTGAGGGAGAACGAGCTGCATACATAGGAGAGATTATCGTAATACATAGGCGCAGTACAGAAAGCAGGTGTTCGTATGACAGAAGATTACAAAGAGCCGGCAAAGAATAATGTCATCCTGTTTCCGAAAACTCATGATTACTACCAAATTGAGCTGACACGGATGCTGGAATCTGAGCGTTACGGCGAAGCAATTGCCCTTCTTCAATTCCTGCTGACATGTGATGGTGAGGACGAACGGATTCGGGAAGAGTGGGACGCGCTGCTGCAATGGCTCGTGTCGGCGTTCCCGGAGGCAGTACGTGCTGCTCGTGATTTGAATATGGCTGAGGGAATAGCCAGTTGGCCGGAGTCCACACCGGAAGAGGAGTCTGAAGAGACCGAACAAGATATCCTGCGACGCCAATTCCAGCAGAAGCTGAATGCGGATGGACAATATACAGAGCGATTGTTTGCTACCCTTGTAGAGGGAGAGATGGATGACCGCAAGCTCCTTATTCTTGAGCAGCTTGCAGCAGCAGAAGATCCGGGTGTTAATGAAGCTTTGGCTAAACTGCTCAAAGAGGAGAACCTTAACTCCTTGCTTCAATTCGGAATTCTTCAAGTTATGAAGAGACGGGGAATGCATGGAGAAATCCGCTTCCCTCGCGGGCAGGAGTCGCTGGTCGTACAAATAGAGGATACTCCGCTTGATAATTCGGGGTTCCCAGAGGCCGCCAAGGCACCAGCGGTGCGTGTGAACGAGGCTGCTTCTGTAAGAGAGCCTTCTCTCGCTTATTTTGCTCAGGAGATATGGCAGCAGTATTTGAAGCATATATACGGTTCTCCATCCTATGAACAGTTGTGCGGGCATGGGCAAGAGGATTCGAACGCTTGGGCGGCGGCGCTGCATTTCATCGTGGCTCGAATGCTGCGTGTCGACGAAGAAGTGGAAGTGAAGCAGCTGTACGGTATCACGAATGAACTGCGTGTGCAATATGAGCTAGCGCTCCGATCATTAAATCGATCATTGCGCGTGCAGTCATAGGATCTGAGGCTAAGCAATGAACGGTCGATAGCGCTTTCGTAGAAGGACGAATGTGGGAATGACGCCCTCCTTGAAAAAGTTATCGTAGTCGGCTATACTAAAATGGTTATTCTGGACGTGTTATGTTAGGTACACTCTAGCCATGATCTTTTTTTGGAGGGGAAGGCATAAAATGAAAGCAACTTGGGAAAAAATAGAGAAGAACATTGGGGTATTGGAAGTAGAGGTTAATGAAGATCGCGTAGCAGAAGGATTGGACTTGGCATTCAAAAAAGTGTCCAAGCGTGTTAACGTTCCTGGCTTCCGCAAAGGTCGCGTACCTCGCCCAATTTTCGAAGCAAAATATGGTGTGGAAAGCTTGTATCAAGATGCGATTGACATCATCTTGGGCGAAGTTTACACACAAGCTGTAAAAGAAACAAACATCCAACCGGTTGATCAGCCGGAAATCGAAGTTGAACAATTTGCAAAAGGCAAAACGTTCAAGTTCAAAGCAAAAGTAACAGTTAAACCTGAAGTGAAGCTTGGCGACTACAAAGGTCTTGAAGTGGAAGCTAAGGAAGCTGAAGTTACTGAAGAAGAGCTTGACGCTGAATTGAAGCGTCTGCAAGAGCGTCATGCTGAACTCGTTATCGTTGACGAAGAAACAGCACAAAAAGGCGACAGCGTTGTTATGGACTTCGAAGGATTCGTTGATGGCGAAGCATTTGAAGGCGGCAAAGGCGAGCGCTACACATTGGAGCTTGGCTCTAACACGTTCATTCCTGGATTCGAAGATCAATTGGTTGGCCTTGGAACAGGCGACTTCAAAGATGTTGAAGTTACATTCCCTGAGCACTACCATGCAGAGAACTTGGCTGGCAAGCCTGCAACATTCAAAGTGAAAGTTCATGAAATCAAGCGCAAGCAGCTTCCACAGCTTGATGATGAGTTCGCTAAAGATGTTAGCGAGTTCGAAACTTTGGATGAGTACAAAGCTGATCTTACAAAACAGTTGAAAGAGCGCAAAGGACGCGAACTGGAAGCAGCTCGTGAAGCTGAGCTCGTTGAAAAAGCATCTGCAAATGCAGAAGTAGAAATTCCACGTGCGATGATCGAGACTGAAATTCAGCACATGGTTAAAGACTTGGACAACCGTCTTCGCATGCAAGGCATGAACATGGATATGTTCTTGACATTGTCTGGCCAAACGATTGCAGACTTGCGCGAGCAAATGCAACAAGAGGCTGACAAGCGTGTGAAAAACAACCTCGTTCTTGAGCAAATCGCGAAAGAAGAGAACATCACAATTTCCGAAGAAGAGCTGCAAGAAGAGCTTGATAAAATGGCAGCTTCTTACCAACGTTCTGCGGACGAAATCCGCTCCATCTTGGAGAAGAACGGCACGATTGAAAACTTGCGTGAAGAGGCAGCTCTTCGCAAAACAGTTAAGTTCATTGTGGACAACAGCAAGAATTAATTGCATATCGGCTGCAACTGCATCATGCATGTGAGAGCGGCGTAACAGGATAAGGCACGTTACTTTTTAAGGGCGTGCCTTATTTTTTACCACCTGTCTGGTGAAAGATTGCTGGATTGTAAGTTCTTGATTTACTACATAACGTTTCACCACCCAGTAAAGGGTGTACATAATCAGTATGTAACATATTAGGCGATTCCGACCCGCGAGAAGTCACGAATATAGAGCTTATTTGCAGGGATTACGGGCATTTGCCGCACATAGAATAATGGTAATCGGTGTAAAAATGACACCACGTTCAGAAAATGTTAGAATAGAAATGTAAAGCTATGTAAAGAAAAGAGGTCGGTACCATGAATTTAATCCCGATGGTCATCGAACAGACAAATCGCGGCGAACGCTCTTATGATATTTACTCGCGTCTGCTGAAAGATCGCATTATCTTTCTGGGCAGCGCCATCGATGATGACGTAGCGAACAGCGTCATTGCGCAGTTGCTGTTCCTTCAAGCAGATGATCCAGAGAAGGACATTTTCTTGTATATCAACTCACCGGGCGGTTCAGTTACGGCCGGCATGGCAATTTACGATACGATGCAGCATATCAAACCTGACGTATCTACAATCTGCGTAGGCTTGGCTGCAAGTATGGGTTCGCTCTTGCTGACGGCTGGGGCGCCAGGCAAGCGTATTGCTCTGCCGAACAGTGAGATCATGATTCACCAGCCGCTGGGTGGCGTACGCGGTCAAGCGTCCGACATTAAGATTCATGCGGACTGGATCTTGAAGACAAGACATAAGCTGAACCAAATATATGTGGATCGCACAGGTCAGCCGATTGAGAAGATTGAACGCGATACAGATCGGGACAACTTCATGAGCGCTGATGAAGCGAAAGAATACGGTCTTGTTGACCAAGTTTTACATCCGGCAAGCCCGGGGCTCAAGTAAGGGGGGACACCGATTGTTTAAATTTAATGATGAGAAGGGGCAATTGAAGTGCTCGTTCTGCGGCAAGTCGCAGGAGCAAGTACGCAAGTTGGTTGCCGGTCCTGGCGTATATATATGTGACGAGTGCATCGAGCTGTGCAATGAGATTGTAGAGGAAGAGCTCGGTCACGAAGAGGAAGTTGATCTGAAGGATATACCGAAGCCGAAGGAAATTCGTGCAATTCTGGATCAATATGTCATTGGTCAAGAAATAGCGAAAAAGTCGTTGTCCGTAGCGGTATATAACCATTACAAACGGATTAACACCCAGAACAAGATTGAGGATGTTGAGCTTCAGAAGAGTAACATCTTGCTTGTGGGGCCTACTGGCTCCGGTAAGACACTCTTGGCGCAGACCATGGCTAAAATCTTGAACGTGCCATTCGCAATTGCGGATGCCACATCGCTTACAGAAGCAGGTTATGTGGGCGAAGATGTTGAGAATATTCTGCTGAAGCTGATCCAAGCGGCAGACTATGACGTGGAGAAGGCGGAACGCGGTATTATTTACATCGATGAAATCGATAAAGTAGCTCGCAAATCCGAGAATCCTTCGATTACTCGCGATGTATCTGGCGAAGGGGTACAGCAGGCATTGCTGAAAATTTTGGAGGGAACCGTTGCTTCTGTTCCGCCGCAAGGTGGCCGTAAGCATCCTCACCAAGAATTTATTCAAATTGATACGACGAACATCTTGTTCATTTGCGGCGGTGCGTTTGACGGACTGGAGCAAATTATCAAGCGTCGTGTAGGGAAGAAAATTATTGGCTTCAATGCTGATGGTGGTCAGAAGGATTTGAAGCCTGGCGAATACTTGACGATGACACTTCCGGAGGATTTGCTGAAATTCGGACTTATTCCTGAATTTGTTGGGCGTCTTCCAGTCATCTCGACGTTGGAGCCGCTTGATGAGCATACATTGGTTCGTATCTTGAGCGAGCCGAAGAATGCGCTGACGAAGCAGTACCAGAAGTTGCTTGAGATGGACAATGTGAAGCTTGACTTCGAGTCTGGTGCACTGGAAGCCATTGCTCGCGAAGCGATCAAGCGCAACACTGGAGCGCGTGGATTGCGTGCCATCATCGAGGGCATTATGCTTGACGTGATGTATGAAGTGCCATCGCGCGATGATGTAACAACATGTGTCATTACGGAGCAAGTAGTAAAAGAACGAATGATTCCGGAACTGACGACAGATAAGAAACAAGAGGAAAGCGCCTAATAGGCGCTTTTCCGTCCGTTTCCGACATGGGAGAGAATGTATCATGTATTTGCGACATCAGACTAGAGCTGTAAAAGTGGGCGATGTAACGATTGGCGGCAACAATGAGGTTGTCATTCAGAGCATGTGCACGACGAAGACGGCAGATGTAGAAGCCACTGTTGCGGAAATTCATCGACTTGAAGAAGCTGGATGCCAGCTTGTTCGGGTTACGGTCAACAATGAGGAAGCAGCGGATGCGATTAAGGAGATTAAGAAGCGTATCTCGATTCCGCTCGTTGCTGACATTCACTTTGACTACAGGCTCGCTTTGAAGGCGATTGAGAACGGTATTGACAAGGTCCGGATCAATCCGGGCAATATTGGGCGCCGTGAGAAAGTGGAAGCAGTCGTGAAGGCGTGCAAAGAGCGCGGCATTCCGATTCGAATCGGTGTTAATGCAGGATCGCTGGAGAACCACCTGCTCGAGAAGTATGGATATCCAACGCCAGAGGCGATGGTCGAAAGTGCTCTATTCCATATCGGAATTTTAGAAGAACTTGATTTCCACGATATTATTGTCTCGTTGAAGGCATCAGATGTGCCTATGGCCATCGCTGCCTATACAAAGGCTTCTGAGGTAATTCCGTACCCGCTTCACTTAGGGATTACAGAAGCTGGAACACTGTTCTCAGGGACGATTAAGAGTGCGGCAGGGCTCGGAGCCTTGTTATCACTTGGAATTGGCTCGACGGTTCGTGTCAGCTTGAGTGCGGATCCAGTAGAAGAAGTGAAGGTTGCGCGTGAGATGCTGAAATGTTTCGGCTTGATTTCCAATGCAGCTACACTTGTATCATGTCCAACATGCGGCCGACTTGACATCGATTTGTTCTCGATTGCGAACGAAGTAGAGGAGTATATCTCCAAAGTGAAAGTTCCAATTAAGGTATCGGTGCTTGGTTGTGCGGTAAACGGTCCGGGCGAGGCTCGTGAAGCGGATATCGGCATCGCTGGAGCTCGTGGTGAAGGGCTGTTATTCCGCTACGGAGAAATGATTCGTAAAGTACCGGAGGCAGAGCTTGTCTCTGAGTTGAAGAAGGAAATCGACCATATCGTCGCTGAATATGAGCGTACGGGTCAGATTCCAGGGCGTAAGCACTAATCGAAATATAAGAAGCTATCTTGTTATCATATGATACAAGAACACCCACATGCAGCAGTGGCGCATGTGGGTGTTTTCTTTGTCTGCATCCAAGTTTCTAATTCAATGATCTCGTTCATGTGTCAGACGAGTTAGTAACCTCAGCGATAGGAGCATTGGTTAGTGAGGGAGCATTTTGCTGCATTTTGCTGTTTCCGTTGAATTTGCCGCCTTCTTTGATAATGAAGGATTGGCACAATACATTGCCTTCCAATCTGCCAGAGCTCTCGATGATGACACTTTCTGTGACGTTGACATCACCTTGCATGAACCCTGCGATAACTAGGCTGGAAGCTTGAATATGGGAATAGGCTTTGCCCGACTCTCCAATAATTACGTTCTGATTGCAATGAACATCACCAGTAATGGTTCCCTCGATCCGTAGGTCAGTTTCGCATACAAGCTTTCCTTCAAATGTAGTAGCCTGTCCAATTAAGGTGTCGGTTCCGCTAATTTTTTTGCCAGAGGATTTGGCGAACATATCGTGCTCCTTTCTTATATAAAAATCTTATTCAGGAGTGTTTACATAAGTCATTGGATCAATAGGCTGTCCGTTCTTACGAATTTCGAAATGTAGATGAGGTCCTGTGCTCCGACCTGTTGTACCGATTTTGCCAATGAGTGTCCCTTTTTTCACCGAATCTCCGCTGGCCACAACTCTCTCGCTTAGGTGCAAGTAGCGTGTAGTAAGTCCGCTGCCATGATTCACGATGATATAATTCCCCTTCAGCTCATCCCTGTCGGAATCAATGACGACCCCTTCGGCAGTAGCGTAAACCGGATCGCCTGTATCTCCGCCTATATCTAATCCAGCATGGAATGCTTCACTGCGTTGAAACGGATCACTGCGTTCTCCGAAAAGAGAGGTGATTCGTGTGCTACCTGTTGGCCATAGGGTTGGTGTAGCGTTCAACTGCTGCTGGAAGGCTTCGGCATTCTTAAACAGAGAAGGCATTGTTCGTTCCCAATCCTGCCACTTCTTATTCATATGATGGAGCTGCTTATTCGTGTTCTCCCATGCTTCAAGTGGTGAGACAGGCTTTTGGTCGCTGCTGTTCACTTCTGTGGCGGCAGAACGAAGCGTCGACAACTTAGATGCAGGAAGCATAATATATTCACCGCCTAGCGGCAAAGGCAAAGAAGCGGTATCGCGCTTGGATGACATCGAATTGGGCTTACCCATGCTAGGAGACTGCTTGCTATTCTTTGGGTGGTTAGCGCCAGTTGGAACTTGTAAATAGGATTGCAATTGCTGTTCCCATTGTGAGATTTTGTCCATTTTCTGTTTCATATCGTTGGAAGAAGCGGTAATAATGGATAATTGCTTGTCCATCTCTGCTAACAGTTGATTCTTCTCCTGCAGCTCAAGCTGTAATTGTTCATGACGAGCAACAATATCATGCATGGTAAATCGTTGAATGACTAACGATAAAAGTAATGCGCTAATCCCGCCAATGACAATAAACATGACAAGTTTAACCACAACAGTTGGAATACTGTATTGAATAACTGGCCGATTTGGTCCTCGCATGAGCATCCACGTCCAGTGGCGATCGTTTGATTTCGTCATATTTCAAGGATTCCTCCTTAACGACACAAAGGTAAAATAAGCTAGAAACGTTTACATAACATTCCTATTGTACATGATTTTCGGTGAAAAGTAAGTAGATAATGCAACGATTCGACATAAAAATCAGTTTGTGTCGAATGACAAAAAGGTAAATTTTATCACTAATTGAAAAATGATAAAAAACATTTTGCCATCGCCCGCGATTTACGCTACAATCAGTTAGTACCGTGTTAGCAAAGTTGACATATGCGTACGACAGGACTAGACAATAAGAGAGGTGCGATATATTGATCGATCAACTTCAGGATTGGATCGGGAAGTTTAATGATTTGTGGTATTTGATGCTTATATTTGTCCTAGTAACAGCAGGATTATATTTCTCATTCCGCACAGGCTTCGTGCAGCTTTCTGCAATTAAAGAAACATTCCGTCTTATTTTGGGACGGGATAAAGGAAAGCCATCCGGTGAAAAGCAAGGCGTTTCCTCTTTCCAGGCATTCGCAATGAGTACAGCCTCACGTGTCGGTACGGGGAATTTGGCTGGAGTCGCTATTGCTATTTCGTTAGGTGGCCCTGGCGCTGTATTCTGGATGTGGATGATTGCCATTATTGGAGCGGCTTCGGGGTTTGTCGAATCGACATTGGCACAAGTGTACAAAGTGCGTGATGGCAAGCATTTCAGAGGCGGCCCGGCTTACTATATGGAACGGGCGTTGAACGCACGTTGGTTAGGCATTATTTTTGCAGTCCTCATTATTTTCAGTTTCGGATTCGTCTTCAACTCTGTGCAGGCTAATACTGCAAGTGCAGCATTCCAAGATATATTTAACTTGGATCCGATTTGGATGGGGATCATCTTGGCGGTTCTTGTTGTCCCAACGATATTCGGAGGGGTTCAGCGGGTTGCGCAGGTTACTGCGACCGTAGTTCCTATCATGGCGCTAGCATATATGGCCATTGCTTTGTTCGTCATGCTGGTCAATTTTAGCGAAATTCCGGAAGTATTTGCTTCTATTATAAAAAATGCCTTTGGATTTGAGGAGGCGCTGGCTGGCGGTGTAGGCGCAGCGGTGATGAACGGAATTAAACGTGGTCTGTTCTCGAACGAGGCCGGGATGGGTAGTGCTCCGAATGCAGCGGCGACGGCCAATGTTAGTCATCCAGTCAAGCAAGGATTGATCCAGTCGTTCGGGGTATTCGTCGATACATTGCTTGTTTGTTCGTCAACAGCGTTCATTATCCTGTTTTCTGGGATTTCAACGACAGGCGAGCAGAACGGCATTCGATTGACTCAACATGCGCTTGCGACTCAGGTTGGGGATTGGGCGCACATTTTTATTGGCTTAGCTGTCTTTTTATTCGCATTTACTTCACTTATTGGAAACTACTATTACGGTCAAAGCAACATCGAATTCATTACAAAGAAAAAGGGATGGATGCTTGCCTATCGGTTAGGTGTTGTAGCGATGGTTCTCTTCGGTTCTGTTGCGAAGATGACTCTAGTTTGGAATTTGGCAGACTTGTTCATGGGCTTCATGGCGTTCATTAATCTTATTTCCATTATGCTGCTTGGTAAAGTGGCTTTTGCGGCTTTGAAAGATTATATGGGTCAGCGTAAGCGTGGCGAGGAGCCAGTCTTCTATGCGGATTCTGTTCCAGGACTGAAGCATGCAGAATGTTGGGAAAGAAATAATAACTCATAATCGCATACGCTTATAATGCATCCGGCAAAGGGTAATACTACCAAGTAGTAAACTTTGCCGGATTTTTTTGTCCTTGCGAGGGCGTTATGGGAGGATGAAACGATGAATTTAAGCGTAATATTGATGCTGATCAATGCGTTCTTTGCCGTAGTTATTGGCATATACTTCTGGAATCTGCTGCGCAGTCAGAAAGGAAATCGCACAGCTGTTGATCGAGAATCGCGCAAGGAGATGGATAAGCTGCGCAAGCTAAGGTCTATTTCCTTGACGAAGCCGCTAGCAGAGAAGACAAGACCTGCGATCATGAGCGATATTGTTGGGCAGAAAGATGGATTGAAGGCGCTCAAAGCTGCTTTGTGCAGTTCGAACCCGCAGCATGTGATCATCTATGGCCCACCAGGCGTAGGTAAGACGGCTGCTGCGAGAGTAGTGCTGGAGGAAGCGAAGAAGAATGCGAGCTCGCCATTTACAATGGAATCCAAGTTCACTGAAATAGATGCGACGACAGCAAGATTTGATGAACGTGGCATTGCCGACCCATTAATTGGCTCGGTTCATGATCCTATTTATCAAGGTGCTGGTGCGATGGGAGTCGCTGGGATTCCACAGCCGAAGCCGGGAGCGGTGACGAAGGCACATGGGGGCATGCTGTTTATTGATGAGATTGGTGAGCTTCATCCGATACAGATGAATAAACTGTTGAAGGTACTTGAAGATCGTAAAGTATTTTTGGAGAGCGCTTATTACAATTCGGAAGACTCGAATGTACCTTCGTATATTCACGATATTTTTCAAAATGGATTGCCTGCGGACTTCAGGCTTGTGGGAGCGACGACCCGCTCTTCCCAAGAACTCCCGCCAGCGCTTCGTTCACGTTGTATGGAAATCTACTTCAGGCCGCTGCTTCCTGATGAAATCGGAGCTATTGCAGAAAACGGGCTGAAGAAAATTGGCTTCCCGCACTCGCCAGAAGCGGTAGATATGGTGAAGAAGTACGCGACCAATGGGCGTGAGGCGGTGAATATTGTCCAACTGTCGGCTGGACTGGCGATGTCAGAAGGGCGGACATCGATTGATGCGGCTGATGTAGAATGGGTTGCCAACAGCAGCCAGATTGCTCCGCGTCCTGATCGCAAAGTTCCCGCAGAACCACAGGTTGGTCTCGTGAATGGCTTGGCTGTGTACGGTCCTAGCATGGGAGCGCTGCTGGAAATTGAAGTGAGTGCGATCCGTGTGAAGAGTGGGCACGGCAAGTATACAATTACGGGTGTTGTCGAGGAAGAAGAGCTGGGCGGTGGAAGCCGAACGCTGCGCCGCAAGAGTATGGCGAAGGGGTCTATTGAGAACGTATTGACCGTGCTTCGCAGCCTGGGACATGAGACATCCAACTTCGATTTGCACATTAACTTCCCAGGCGGATCGCCAGTAGATGGTCCATCCGCGGGCATGGCAATGGCGATAGCCATCGCATCAGCATTGAATGGATGGCCTGTGGACAATAAGCTTGCGATGACAGGTGAAATCAGTCTTCATGGGCGCATTAAGCCGGTCGGCGGCGTACTTGCGAAGGTGGAAGCGGCTTTTCAAGCAGGAGCAACTCGCGTGCTTATTCCGAAGGAGAATTGGCAGGATATCTTCGCAGGCTTGGATGGAGTGCAAGTCATACCCGTCGAACACATTGAGGAAGGCTTCCAACATGCATTCGGCAGTGAATGGAAGGGAGATGCAGAGCATAAGCCGCAACCGTTCGAACGTGCCGTGGGCACCTCGCTGCCGTTGCTGCATGCAGAAGGATCGGAGAAGAATAGCAGTTCTTCTGATGGGAGCAGCTATAGCTGATCGGCCTGTGGAAAATTGGTGTTTTACTTGAACATTTGATAAAATGTTGGATGCAATGTACTAGATAGATCATGATAGCCATGGGGGTGCCGAACGATGGGGCTTAAATCGAACAAAGACCGCCGCCTGCCTCTGCTCCCGCTACGAGGCTTGCTCGTGTACCCGAGCATGGTGTTGAACTTGGATGTGGGGCGCGATAAGTCGGTACGGGCACTTGAACATGCGATGCTGGAAGATCAATTGCTGCTGTTGTGCACGCAGTCAGAGGTCAGCATCGAGGAGCCTTCTCAGGATGATATTTTCCGTATAGGCACGATAGCGAAGGTTCGTCAAATGTTACGTCTGCCTAATAACACAATACGTGTGCTTGTTGAGGGTGTTGAGCGCGCTGAGATCGTTGAATATGTGCCTAATGAGGAGTTCTATGAGGTTCAGGTGCATGTATTGCATGAAGAGACGTCGGGTGATCCTTCAGAGACAGAAGCGCTCATGCGCATGGCATTGACCCAGTTCGAGAACTATGTGCAAATGTCGAAGAAGGTGTCGCCTGAGACACTAGCTTCCGTAACGGACATCGAAGAACCGGGGCGGATGGCGGATGTAATCGCCAGCCACTTGTCCATCAAGCTCAAAGATAAACAGGCGCTTCTGGAGATGGTGGATAGCAAAGCCCGTCTGCATAAGCTGCTTGAGCTGCTCAATAATGAGAGCGAAGTGCTAGAGATGGAGAAGAAGATTGGCCAGCGCGTGAAGAAGCAGATGGAGAAGACACAGAAGGAATACTATTTGCGTGAGCAAATGAAGGCGATCCAGAAGGAATTGGGAGATAAAGAAGGCCGCACGGGCGAGGCCGAGGAGCTGCGTGCCCAATTGAAGGAGCTCGAGGCTCCGGATAAAGTTCGTGAGAAAATCGGCAAAGAAATCGATCGATTGGAGAAAATGCCGGCTTCTTCCGCAGAAGGTTCGGTGATTCGAAACTATATCGATTGGCTGCTTCAGATTCCGTGGGCTCAGCTCTCGGAGGATGATCTGGATCTGAGCAAGGCAGAATCCATTCTGGAGGCCGATCATTATGGACTTGAGAAGCCGAAGGAACGTGTCCTTGAATATTTGGCTGTACAGCAGCTAGTCAAAGAAATGAAAGGGCCGATTCTATGCCTTGTTGGCCCGCCGGGTGTCGGGAAAACGTCGCTTGCAAGGTCAATTGCGAAATCGCTTGAACGGAAATTTGTTCGTATCTCGTTAGGTGGGGTGCGTGACGAGGCGGAGATTCGCGGTCATCGTCGTACCTATGTAGGTGCGATGCCAGGACGAATTGTTCAGGCGCTCAAAAATGCGGGCACGATGAACCCAGTAATGCTGCTTGATGAAATCGACAAGATGGCATCTGACTTCCGTGGGGATCCGGCATCTGCACTGCTGGAGGTATTGGATCCAGAACAGAATAATGCATTCAGTGATCATTTCGTTGAGCTCCCGGTCGATCTGTCCAAGGTTCTGTTCGTGACAACTGCCAATGCGGTTCACAATATACCGCGTCCGCTGCTAGATCGGATGGAACTGCTGTCCTTGTCTGGATATACGGAGCTTGAGAAGCTGGAAATCGCGAACAGGCATCTGCTTCCGAAGCAGAAGGAAGCCCATGGATTGCAGGCGAATCAACTGACGGTTCAAGAGGACTGCCTTCTGAAAGTGATTCGTGAATATACACGTGAAGCGGGAGTTCGTCAACTGGAACAGCAATTGGCTGCGCTATGCCGCAAGGCTGCAAAGCGAATTGTATCTGAACAGGTGGAAGACATACAGATTCACGCCCAGCAATTATCCGAATATTTAGGTGTAGCTCGATATCGCTATGGTCTGGCAGAACAAGATGATCAGATAGGAACGGTGACAGGTCTTGCGTGGACCGAAGCGGGAGGGGATACGCTTAATATTGAGGTTACCGTTGTTCCTGGTTCCGGCAAGCTGCAATTGACAGGCAAGCTTGGCGATGTCATGAAGGAGTCTGCACAGGCTGCATTTAGCTACATCCGCTCGAAGGCGGCGCAGTGGGGATTGGAGCCCGACTTCCATGAGAAGCTGGATATTCATGTCCATGTCCCTGAAGGAGCGATTCCGAAGGATGGCCCTTCCGCCGGAATCACAATTGCGACGGCACTTGTATCGGCGTTCACTAATCGGTATGTATCCAAGGATGTTGCAATGACCGGTGAGATTACATTGCGCGGGAGAGTACTCCCGATTGGTGGATTGAAAGAGAAGTCGCTGGCCGCGCTTCGTGCAGGAATCAAGACGGTTCTGTTCCCGCATGACAATGAACGCGATCTAGCGGATATCCCGGATACAGTACGGCGGGAGCTGACCTTTATACCAGTAGCTCATATGGATGAAGTGCTGCAGCATGCGTTGCTGGAGGCGACTTCATCATAATGGCATAGCAACAAGACGGATGCGCGTGCAGCGCATCCGTTTTTCTTTTTGTGAAATGACGGGAATCGTGTACAATTGTACAATAGACAGAACAGAATGTAAGGTGAGGATAATCGCGTATGAAAATAACAAATGCTGAATTTATTATTAGTGCTGTTGGATCTGCACAGTATCCAGATGACGGGTTCCCGGAGATTGGTCTGGCAGGCCGATCGAATGTAGGGAAGTCATCGTTAATCAATCGCATGATTATGCGCAAGAACTTGGCGCGTACAAGCTCGCAGCCGGGAAAGACACAGCAGTTGAACTACTATCGCATTAATGACAATATGTATTTCGTGGACGTGCCGGGATACGGGTATGCAAAGGTATCGAAGACGCAGCGCGCTGCGTGGGGACGCATGATTGAAGCGTACTTCCAAGAGCGTGAGACACTTCGCCTTGTGCTGCTGGTTGTTGATTTGCGCCATGCGCCTACAGCAGACGATTGCATGATGCATGACTGGCTTACGCATTACGGCGTCCCGGTATGTGTGGTTGCGACGAAGGCTGATAAAATATCGAGAAACCATCTTCCGAAGCATGTGAAGCAAGTTCGTACCACCCTTGGGTTGTCATCGGATGCTCCGTTTGTCATGTTCTCCGCGGAGACAGGACAAGGCCGTGAAGAGTTATGGGACATTATTAATCAGCATGCAAGCGTTAATTCGTAAGCATGTTGGATAAAAAGCGGGGTAGTTCCGGCCTCAGTCCGTTTTTTTGCGAAATGCACCATAAAATGGCGGCTCATGAACAGGAATTCATATTCTCCCTGTAGTATAATAAACATGTATAAATATTATATGTTGAATACAGGTAAGGAGAGTTTTTATGGCTCGGCGGTTAGCCACAGAGTATGTGAAAGCCAGTTTACAGTTAACGGAAGCTCAATTGACCCGATTTGTGCAATCGCTCGCGAAGCAATCTATTGTGGGGCGGGTGAAAGTATTAGAAAACGGTAATCAAGAGGTGGTTCTTGAGGACGGCCAGGGTGATGAGATCATATTCCTGTTCGAGAAACAAGGCAATCGGTATGTCTGTGTAACGTCTTGCCGCTTGGTTCATCCGAAATTGACACAAGTGATGCATAAGCTTGTGGCGACATTCCGTGGCGAAGCGGTAGTCAATCGGATTTTTGCGGGATTTACAATCACTTATTATTACGCAGATGGGGCTGTTCGCAAGATTGTAGAGCAGAAGGAAGAGCCTCGCGTTATTTTCGAGCATAAGGATACGGTACAGGACTTGCATAACATGTATCGTAACGAACATGTAGAAATACGAATTGCGAGTATTAAGGAGCGCATCAACAATTTGCTCGATAAGCGCAATCGAAGCCTGTCAGCAGATGAGGTTCAAGCTGTAGATCAGCAGCTAACAGCACTGGCAAAGCAATTGTTCATCTTGGAAGCCTGAGCGGCACTTGAATATGAAAGAACTTAAGGCGTATGCCTTAAGTTCTTTTTTTGTTCTACAGCGAATATTGGGCGGGCGTACTAGACACCTATTAGAGGCTTTCGCCATATAGTAGACAGGGAAAATGGAATAGTCAGGGGATAAGTGGATAAAAAAGTGTTGCATTTATGTGAGTAAGATGTTATTTTTAATCTCGTTGAAAACAATATAGGAACCAGGATTCACTCAGGACATTGCATGTTGCGAGAGATTTTTCCCTCGGGAAGTGAATGACGTAGGTCCTAGCGGATGAAATTATTTTTTCAAACATTTTATTCCTAGGAAGGGGGAACCGAAAGATGGAATACTCAACTTTCGGAAGACATGTTGCTGTTGACACGTGGGGAGTCGACTTCGATTTGCTGAACAATGCTCAATTGCTTGAAGCACAACTGGTAGAAGCCGCTGAAGCGTGTGGTGCAACGGTCTTGTCTGTTCAATCTAAACAGTTTGACCCACAAGGGGCAACAGTTCTAGTTATGTTGTCAGAAAGTCATCTTTCAATCCACACTTATCCTGAACGTGGATTTGCAGCAATCGATTGTTACACTTGCGGAGAAACAGTAGACCCGCAGCTAGCCATTGATTACCTGGTCTCTGTGTTGAAACCGGAGAAAACGTACGCGAAGAAACTTATTCGCGGATTAGGCGAATTGCAAGTGGTTACTCCGGATATGAAAGTATCCGAATTGGTATAAACGACAATAAAGTCCCGCTCATCCTCGTGCTTGGCACAGGGTGGAGCGGGCTTTTTTTATTCTTATAGAGAGTCAACCTCATAGCTCGGTTATTTGTCCACTTGTTGCTCCATAAGCTATATACATAATCATATATAGTAGGAGAATGCTGATGAGACCTAGACGATTTCGAGGCGGTATCGTATGGATGGTTGTGTTGTTCATGCTGTTAATATGGCCTTCCATTCAAGTGTACAACTTATTCTCTCCGAAGGCAGAAGCGTCCGATCCGCTTAAAATGCTGTACGAAGTAGCTCAATTTCAAACGAACCTGTTAAAAGGATCATTGCAGGAAGCGGCGCGATATGACTCGACAGAACCACTTCAAAAATTGAAGCTTGTTGCTTATTCAGCAGCATTTGCACATGAAAGACTGGTTCGTGCGGCAGGGAAGAAGCAGCTGCCAGAGCTGCCAAGTCTGAATAAGGTTGTAGAAACCATCACATTGATGCAGTTAAATGGCGATCGCCCATTAACGGACAGTGAGAAAGAGATGATCAGCATGAGCGCTGAGGCAATGACCCGACTCTATGACAGCTATGCGCTCGTCTATAACAGCAGCGGGGGATGGATCGCATCCAAGCGTGAAGAACTGGTTAGCGCAGACAAGGATTTGAAGGAAGTGCTGGAATCTTATTTTACACCGAAGTGAACTGGCAAAAAGTACATAAAAAAAGAATGACATTGGGGCGTTGCAATGATAGTATAAGGTGCAGTTAGCCCGTACAAACTAAAATTTGACATGCATTTCATAATATTTTCAAATTACGAACGAATGTTCTTGTTGATCTATGTTATAATGATTATCATCTGAGAATGTACTAAATTTTGAAAAGCAGGTGAAATGAATGCACATCATCGTCGTCGGCATGAACTATCGTACGGCGCCCGTAGAAATTCGGGAGAAGTTTGCGGTGCCCGAAAGTGATTGGCAAGAGGCGCTGAGACAATTGAGACAGACGAAGAGCGTGCTCGAATGCGTGATGGTGTCGACATGCAATCGCACAGAACTGTATGTGGTTGTCGACAGATTGCACATGTGCGGTCACTTCATCCGCAGCTTTATGGAGACGTGGTTCGGCATTTCCAGACAGCAATTTACACCGTACCTCTATATATATGAAGATGATCAGGCTGTCGAGCATTTGTTCCGGGTCAGCTGCGGCTTGGATTCCATGGTCATCGGCGAAACGCAAATTTTAGGCCAAATCCGTAATGCCTTCTTGTTCGCGCAAAATGAAGGGGTAACCGGGACGTGGCTGAATACAGTATTTAAGCAGGCGATAACACTCGCGAAGAGAGCACATGCCGAAACAAGCATTAACGAAAATGCGGTATCGGTCAGCTATGCCGCAGTGGAGCTTGGCAAGCGAATATTCGGATCGTTCCAAGGAAAGAAGGTGCTCATTCTAGGCGCAGGCAAAATGAGCGAGCTGACTGTGAAGCACTTATATGCCAACGGGGCTGCGGAGGTAATGGTGGCAAACCGTACCCTATCTCGCGCGGAAGAGCTGGCGAAGCAGTTTAACGGCCGGGCAGGTACGCTTGATGCGGCCGAACAGATGCTGGTTGAGGCTGATATTGTGATTAGCTCAACGGGTTCGAAGGAATATGTACTGACAGCGGATGATGTGAAGCGGGCGATGAGCAGGCGCAAATCTCGGTCGCTGTTCTTCATTGACATTGCCGTGCCGCGTGACTTGGATCCGGCGATTAGTGACGTGTCGAATGTATTCTTATATGATATCGATGATCTGCAAGGTATTGTGGAGAGCAATCTGGCACGTCGCCGCAAGGAAGCGGCGAAGATCGAAGCTTTCATCGCAGATGAACTCGAGGAGCATCGTCATTGGCTCAAAATGCTGGGTGTAACTCCGATGATTCGGTCTTTACAGTCCAAAGCAGAACGTATCCACCAGGATACGCTGCAAAGCTTGTTCAATAAGCTTCCCGCGCTGTCTGAACGGGAAGAAAAATTGATACGCCGTCTGACGAAGAGCATGTTGAACCAAATGATGCACGACCCAATTAATCAAATTAAAGAGCTCGCCGCTGAGAAAAATGGGGACGAGGCATTGCGGTTATTTTCGCAAATTTTCGCACTGGAGCAGCCAGAAGCAGGTGGCAAGGAGGAGCGAGGCAAGGAACAGCCCTCATCCCAAGTCACCGTGAATCGAAATACGGAACCCGAGCGGGGGAAGTCTGTGCTGTCTTGGGCAGCCGTCACATGGTAGAGGAAGAACAGGAGGCGGCAGGCATCGATGGTTACGAATAGTTGGATTTACGATGCGATTATCTACACATACGCCCTGAGCCTTCTGTTTTATTTTTCCGATGTGGTAGGAGTCAATCGGAAAGCGAAGCGGATGGGCGCAGGGCTTCTTACTTTTGTATGGGTACTTCAGACGATCTTCTTGATTGTAAGAATGGTGAGGCATCAGGATGTGCCCGTTTTTAGTAGTTTTGAATTTATGTTTTTGTTTTCATGGTTCCTCGTGACCGTATCCATTGTCATTAGCAGGTTCTTTCATATCGAATTTATCGTTTTTTTCGTCAATCTTATTGGGTTTGCCTTATTGCTCGTGAACATGCTTAACGACCCGACAATGCCTGCATCGATGAAGGAATGGGAGATGATGCGCAATTTGCTCTCTTTCCATATCTCGCTTGTAGCCTTTGGTTTCGCGGCCTTAACGATTAGTGCCGTATTCGCGGGCATGTATGTATTTCTCCATCATAAGTTGAAGGCTAAGCAATGGTCTGACGCGGTGCGGCGCTTGCCTAGTCTTGAACGAATTGAACGCTTTTCGTTTCTAGCTGTCGTAATTGGCATTCCGATGATTTTACTGTCGCTTTCCGTAGCAGTTGGGGCTATTCTGCTCGACAATCGTACGGAATTGCTGATTGATTTTAAGATATGGTTTACGTTATTAGCGCTTTTATTCTATGGCTCTTATATTGTGAAACGCTCACGAAATGATTCAACAGGATTTCGACTTTCTTTGTTGAATTTAGGATGTTATGCGGTAATGATGCTCAATTTCGCATTGAATTCATTGTCGACATTTCATCGCTGGATTGGAGTGTAGCGAATGGGAGATTCCCCTCTGTATCCGATTATGCTGAAGCTTGTTGGCAAGCCATGTACAGTGATTGGCGGCGGCAAGGTAGCTGCGCGCAAGGTTCGTCACTTGCTGGCGAGTGGTGCTGAAGTGAAAGTGGTCAGTCCCGTATTGACTGCAGAGCTGTGGCACTTTGTCCATGAAGGTAGCATTGTTCATATCGCAAGAGAGTATGAAGAGGGGGACGCCATTGGAGCACTGCTTGTGTTTGCTGCGACAGATCACTGTGAAGTGAATGAGCGAGTAGCTGAGGAAGCAAGGCGCTGTGGGGCGCTCATCAATATTGCTCATAGTCCGGAACAGAGTGACTTCGCCAATCCTGGGACGGTGCAGCACGGAGATGTTCATCTCGCTGTATCGACTGGCGGCGCTAGTCCAACCTTGACGAGAAGCATATTAGCCAAGCTGTCCAAGTTAATGGATGATGAGTTAGCGCAAGTAGCGGAGATGCTGCTGTACGCACGCAAGGTTTCGCATGATGTGCTGCCAGACACGGTAGATCGCCAGCGAGCAATGCGGCACTATGCAGAAGAATGCTGGCGGGCCTATGAATGTAATGTCACACTTCCCAAATGGGAGGACTGGGTCATGGCGTGGCTCGCAAATATCAATAAATGAATGAATACTATAGGCAAGCAGGAGGGGAACTAGATGCGTACTATCATTGTTGGGACAAGGCAGAGCGCCTTGGCATTGACGCAGACCGGGCATGTGATTGCGGCGTTGGAGACCATTTGCAAAGAGAACAATCTTCCGTTCCGATTCGAAATTAAGAAGATCGTAACGAAAGGAGATCGCATCCTGGACGTCACCTTGTCCAAGGTAGGCGGCAAAGGGTTGTTCGTGAAGGAGATTGAACAAGCGTTAATGGATAAGGAAGTGGATATCGCGGTTCATAGCATGAAGGACATGCCTTGGGAACTTCAGGATGGACTGACGGTTGGCGCTGTGCCCAAGCGGGAAGATCCAAGAGATTGCTTGATTATGAAGTTTGGCACCTCGATTGAGGATTTGCCTATAGGTGCGAAGGTAGGCACGAGCAGTCTGCGCAGAGCTTGTCAATTGCAGGCGCATAGACCGGATTTGCAGATCGAGCCATTGCGCGGCAATATTGATACACGGTTGAAGAAGCTAGAGACGGAAGGATTCGATGCAATCGTTCTTGCTGCAGCAGGACTTCATCGGATGGGATGGCAGGATCGTATCACATCCTATTTGCCGACAGAACTAAGTCTCCCCGCGGTAGGGCAAGGGGCATTAGGTATTGAATGCCGTGCAGATGATGTGGAAGTGTTGTCGCTGCTTGCGCGTTATCACGATGTAGATACTGCTCGTACCGTTCAGGCGGAGCGGGCTTTTTTAGGGCGCTTGAATGGCGGGTGCCAAGTGCCGATCGGAGCCTATGCAGAGCTTCATAAGGCAGATGACACGATACGCATGACTGGTCTTGTAGGCTCGGCTGAAGAGAATACGATACTGAGTGAAACTATGGAAGGTGGACATCCAGAGGAACTTGGCATTGCTGTTGCAGAGCGGCTGCTGGATCGAGGAGCGGAACAAATGCTATCCCAATTAAGGGGCTGATATGAATGAAACGGCATTCCTCTGAAATAGGTATTGTCTATCTGGTTGGCGCTGGGCCAGGTGATGTGGGATTGATTACGGTCAAAGGCATGAATTGTTTGCAGGAAGCAGATGTTGTTGTCTATGATCGTCTCTCTAGCCCTCAATTGCTCAGATATATGAAGCAAGGCGCTCGCAAAATCTATGTAGGCAAGCTGCCTGATCGACATGCGATGAAGCAGGCGGATATTAACCAACTGCTTGCTGATTTAGCTCAGGAAGGAAACAAGGTTGTTCGCTTAAAGGGTGGCGATCCTTGTGTGTTCGGTAGAGTGGGAGAAGAAGTAGCTGTACTGAAGCAGCATGGAGTTCCGTATGAGATCGTTCCGGGTGTCACCTCCGCTGTTGCGGTTCCTGCGTATGCGGGCATCCCTGTGACTCACAGGGACTACGCATCTTCCTTTTGTGTAGTGACTGGTCATGAGAACCCGGACAAGCTGGATGAGTTCATCGAGTGGGAGCAGATGACCCAATCTGCTGGAACTTTGCTGTTCCTTATGGGTATCGGCAAGCTGCGTGTAATAGCCGAACGATTGATGAGTCACGGGCGGGCAGCGGATACGCCTGTTGCATTAGTGCGCTGGGGAACAAGGGCTGAGCAGCGCACGCTCGTAGGGACTCTAGCGACGATCGCGGATGAAGCTGAGCGTGCTCACTTCGAGTCGCCGGCTGTCATTGTCGTGGGGGATGTCGTGAAGCTGCGAGAACAGCTAGCTTGGGCAGAAGAGCGGCCGCTGTTCGGTAAGAGAGTACTTGTCACGAGAAGTCGTTCGCAGGCTAGCGAGCTTGTTAAGGCCATTGAACAGCTTGGAGGGGAGACGTATGAATACCCGGTCATTGAGATGCGGGCGCCTGTCTCTCTTGGGAAACAACAAGCGATTCATCAGGCTTTTATCCATGCACAGCAATATCAATGGCTAGTTCTGACGAGTGTGAATGGCGTCAAGTATTGGTTCCAACACTTGCAGGAGCAAGGACAGGATATTCGCCAATGGGCGAATGTACGAATCGTAACGGTAGGCCCCAAGACTGCTGAAGCGCTTCGCGAATATGGAGTGCAGCCAGATGTATCTGCTGCTCAGTATAGCCAAGAAGGGGTATGGGATGCCCTTCGTCCATTAATCTCGCCAGAAGAGCGCGTGCTTCTTGCGCGGGGTGATCTGGCGCGCCCTTGGCTGAAGGAGATGCTGCAGCAGCATGGCCTGCTTGTGGATGAGGTCGATTTGTACGAGACTGTGCTGCCTGAGTACGATGATCCTTATTTAGTGGAATTGCTGGAAGAGAACGCGATTCATCTGATTACGTTTACAAGTTCCTCGACGGTTACGAACCTGATCGCCGCACTCGGACGCATGGGGGTTCCTGACCCTATAGCGAAGCTGAGTGGCGCTCAAGTGGTGTGCATCGGGGAGATTACAGCGCGCACGGCGCGTGATGCAGGCTTGCAGGTTGCTGCAGTCGCAGAACGATCTACCATTAGCAGTATGGTGGACGAAATGTGCAGACTTAGCAGTGCTGACAAGGCGCATATACACATTCAAGGAGGTTGCTAACATGGTATTTCCAACTACAAGATTACGCCGCCTACGGAAGACGGCAGCTCTCCGCAATATGGTTCGCGAGACTGTATTGACAGTCAATGACTTGATTATGCCTATATTTGTGACGCATGGTACAGGGATTAAGGAAGAGATTAGCTCCATGCCGGGAGTTTATCATTTCTCCCTTGACCGTATGGATGAAGAAATAGACGAAATTGCTCAATTGGGTATACCAGCTATTGTGCTGTTTGGTGTCCCAGCTTCGAAGGATGCTGTCGGAAGCTCTGCATTCGCCGCGGATGGAATCGTCCAACAAGCGACAAGACGAATTAAGGCGGCTCACCCTGACCTGCTTATTATTGCGGATACATGTCTATGCCAATATACCGATCATGGGCATTGTGGAATGGTTCATGTGCATGAAGTGAATGGATGCGAGGTAGGCGAGATTGATAATGACGAGTCGCTCGAGTACTTAGTGCGTACGGCGGTGTCTCAAGCAGAAGCGGGGGCTGATATTATAGCGCCATCCAATATGATGGATGGATTCGTGCATGCGATTCGTGCAGGTCTTGATGAGGCAGGTTATCATGATGTGCCGATCATGTCCTATTCGGTGAAGTATGCATCGGCATTCTATGGTCCATTCCGAGATGCGGCTCATTCCGCGCCTCAATTCGGTGATCGCAAGACTTATCAGATGGATCCTGCCAATGTGCGCGAAGCAATTCGTGAAGCAGAAGAGGACGTTCTGGAAGGCGCGGACATGCTTATGGTGAAGCCAGCCATGGCATACATGGATGTTATCCGTGTGATGAAGGATCAATTCGATTTGCCGCTAGTGGCTTACAATGTGAGCGGCGAGTATTCCATGGTGAAGGCAGCGAGCAAGCTTGGATGGGTTGATGAACGCGCTATTGTGAGCGAACTGCTGCTTGGTCTGAAGCGCGCGGGAACAGATATGATTATTACGTATCATGCAAAGGATGCTGCACGTTGGCTGTCTGAGCGGGCGTAACAATTGTTGCAGTGGGGCTTGATTAAAAGAAGCGACTTCTGTATAAATAGCAAACTCCCCGTGGCAAAGTTCGTTGAATGTGCCGACGGGGAGCTTGTCTACCCGATGTATGGAGCTAGCTAACGTAAGGACTCTGGAACAGTCGGGATACGTCCAGCGTGTATTCGGTCGGCTGCAGCGTCAGGATACGCTGATGCTCGAGATCACGAATCACTTGTTCTAATACGTTCCGATGTACGCCAGCAAGACCTGACATGGCATCAGCGTCGAAGGCGGCACGGATGTAGATTTTATCTCCGCGGCGCTCGCCTTGCTGCTGAGCGATGCGAACGATGTTCTTTACGATGCGGCTTGGTGCATCTAAGAACGTTAAGTCATAGACATATCCGTTCGTCGAGCGCAGTCGACCGCATAGTTGAATCATGACCTGCTTCGCAATATCGTAGTGGGCGCGCAGCAGTAAGTGGAAGCTCTCGGATGTGACGGTAAAGAGAACCGTATCCTCTAATGTCTCTGCTGTTGCAGAACGCGGCTTGCCATCAATAAGCGCAAGCTCGCCGAAGTTGTCGCCGCTCTGAAAGACAGAGAGGATCTTCTGCTGGCCTTTCTTGTTGGATGTGTATACTTTGACGGCACCGCGCAATACGATGCAGAATGTGTGCCCTGGATCTCCCTGCTGGAACAAGATCGTATGTGGGGCATACTCCCGGCGGGATGTGATGGACGATACGATTTCCAGCTGTTCATCAGTCAAATCAGAGAACAGTGGGACGCGTTTGAGCAATTCAATCATGACTTTCCCCTCTTTGCCAAGCCGATTTTTTATTAGTGTATCATAGAACAGAGGAATAAATAAGAAGGAGCAACCAACATGTCCGAAAAAAAATCTGGCCGTGTAGACACACGTTCGCAGGCAGCATTTGCAGAAGCAAAGAAATACATACCTGGCGGTGTGAACAGCCCTGTACGCGCATTCAAATCCGTCGGTCTGACACCCGCTTATATTGAACGGGCGGAAGGTTCCCGGCTGTATGATATCGATGGCAATGTATTCGTAGATTATGTATGCTCATGGGGGCCGCTAATTATGGGTCATGCGCATCCCGAAGTCGTGCGTGCGATCCAAGAGACGGCAGCGAAGGGGACAAGCTTCGGTGCGCCTACGGAGATCGAGACGGCTATGGCGAAACTGGTATGTGAGCGTGTACCTTCCGTAGACATCGTTCGTATGGTGAATTCCGGAACGGAAGCGACGATGAGTGCAATCCGATTGGCGCGCGGTATTACAAAGCGGAGTAAGATTGTGAAATTCGAGGGCTCCTACCATGGTCATGGAGACAGCCTGCTCATCAAGGCTGGTTCGGGTGTAGCGACATTGGGACTACCAGACAGCCCGGGAGTGCCTGAAGGGGTTGCCAGCAATACGATTGCGGTTCCGTATAATGATCTGGAAGCAGTGAAGCTGGCCTTTGATCGATATGGCGAAGATATTGCCTGTGTCATTGTAGAGCCGGTTGCAGGCAATATGGGGGTTGTACCGCCTCAGGAAGGGTTCTTGGAAGGCCTGCGGCATTTGACTGAGCAATATGGAAGTCTGCTTATTTTCGATGAGGTTATGACAGGATTCCGTGTGGGCTACAGCTGTGCGCAAGGGTTGTTTGGCGTCACACCGGACTTGACTTGCTTCGGCAAGGTTATCGGCGGTGGACTGCCAGTAGGTGCATACGGAGGCAAACGCGAGTACATGGAGCAAATTGCACCGAGTGGCCCGATCTATCAAGCAGGTACGCTTAGCGGCAACCCACTGGCGATGGCTGCCGGTTATACGACATTGTCTTTGCTTACGCCGGAGGTGTATGCGGAATTGGATCGTAAGGGTGCCAAGCTTGAGGCAGGCTTTATCCGCAATGCGCAAGAACTGGGAGTGCCGTGTACAATCAACCGTGTTGGCTCGATGGTATGCCCGTTCTTTACGAATGAGCCGGTAACGAATTTTGATACGGCTCGCACGTCCAATCAAGAGCTGTTCCGTACGTACTTTAAGTATTTACTCGATGAAGGGGTTAATGTAGCGCCTTCGCAATTCGAAGGGATGTTTGTGTCGGCGGCTCATACCGATGAGGACATTGAATTTACGATTCAAGCTAATTATGCTGCGCTAAAGAAATCAATCTAAGTACATGCAGGCTTGAATATAGGATGGAATGGTCGATCTATAGACATAAATAGGACGAATACGAGCCCGGCGATTCCGCGTTAGAAGTGGAGTGCCGGGCTTTGAAATGGATAGGAACGGAGGAGATGCGTCGTGACACGATATTGGAGACGCCAAGGAGAATGGATAGAATTCATGCCAGGCAAAGCAGCGCTTCAAGATGAACAATCTACACTGGCATGGCTGATTAGCGAGCTGCGTTTGCCAAAAAAATTCGTTCATAGAATGAATCATGCGGGAGATATTCGCACTGTAGGAGATAGGCTGCGTGTGAAATGGTTTGTTGCTGAATCGGATGCTTATGAGCCCGCTGACGCACCTGCCGAGGTGCTGTATGAAGATGATGCTTGCTTGGTTGTATATAAGCCTGCAGGTATGGCGGTTCATCCAACGACACCGGAGCAGGATAAGAGGAGGGATAGTCTTGCCCATGCTGTGGCATGCCACTATGTATGGACGGGGCAGGCTTCCAAGGTGCTGCATATACATCGCTTAGATGTTGATACAACCGGGCCGGTGCTGTATGCGAAGCAGCCGTGTACACAAGTGATTCTGGATGAGATGATGCGCGAGAAGATGATTGAGCGCATCTATCATGCGATTGTTCAGGGAACGCTGACGCCGGCTTCTGGAACGGTAGATGCGCCAATAGGGAAGGATCGTCATCATCGCGGCAAATATCGGGTAAGCGATAGCGGAGCTCCTGCGATTACCCACTATGAAACACTGCAGCCCGGCTCAGAACTGTCCCTCGTGCGCCTAACGCTGGAGACGGGTCGGACACATCAAATTCGGGTGCATATGAGTGCGAAGGGGCATCCGCTTGCGGGAGATACGCAATATGGGGGCGATGGCAAGCTCATTAGCAGACAAGCGCTTCATGGGGAGAGTTTGCGCTTCATCCATCCGCTGTCAGGAGAACAGATTGTTGTAGACGCCCCATGGCCTGAGGACATGTTGCGCTTGCGGCAAAAAATATAGTCATGCTCCTCTCTTTCCTCCCATATAGATGAAGTAGTGATACGAGTCTGACTTTGCGACTGTAGCTTAACATCGTTGCCATATCGCATGTACGCTGGTCACAAGGGAAGATGGCATATGAACTGCGGGAGGAGGAGCGGTCTGTGAACGAAGAATCATATGGATTGCGCTTTGATATTTATGAACGTGTGCACTTGTCCGACGAAGTGGTCGGCATTGATCAATTGGAAGAAGTGGAGTTGACACCGCACATTCAGGTCATTCCTGCTGGTGACCAGGTGACAGTTCGTGGCAGCTTGCTGCTGGCTGGGGCATATGTAGGTGCTGATGAACTGCGCAGCAGTCATTCGCTTGAGCATTGGATCCCTGTTGAAATCACACTCCCCTTAAATCGGGTGCGCAGCTTGGATGATATTTCGGTCGATATTGAGCACTTCGATGTAGACCTTTTATCAACACGTACATTAAATATTACAGGAATTTTATCGCTCCGCGGCATCTCAATGGAAAGTATAGAGCCAGCGGCTTGGGAGCCGGAGCAATTTACAGTTGTACATCAAACGGAGCTCGAGCACGATGGGGAAGAGCCAGCGTGGCTGCGTGACTACGGTACATATACACCGGCGTTCACGAAATCAGCAGAGCATGTGACTGAAGAAGTTGCAATTGAATCGGAAGGTGCAATTGAATCGGAAGTAGAAACAGAAGCCGATTATAGAGATTTCAGTCCTTTTAGGGCATCAGAGGAACAGGAGCAAGAAGAACAAACAGAAGAACAGGCAGAGGAACTGGTGGAGGAGCAGGCAGAAGAAGAGTTGGAAGAGAACTTCGATCGAGCTGCTGAAGACGTGGAGGTTCGCGAAGTCGAAGGGGAAAGGATGCTGCCTGCGCAAACCGATCATGATGCATTTGATGGAGATACTCCCCAATCTGAGCGTATTCCGCTCACATGGAGTGGTTCTCAGTGGGCCAGAGAGACGCGAGATGAGGAAGAGCGGTTAGAGGTTCAGAGTGCCGAGGGGCAAGGCGAAGCAGGGCGAGCGCCGGGCAGAGCAAGTGCTGCCACGGATAGCGCAGAACACGAGACAGAAGCGAAAATGACTCAGTTGGAGTCTCATTCATCGACCCTCTCAAATGAAGCAAATACGAATGAGCCTGTTGCGAGAAAGGAAAGTGTGCAATCCATCGAAGTAGATGCAGCTGTTCAATCAGAGGGTGAAGGTGAATCGCTCGCCTCGAATCAGGAAGTGGAGCGGGACGATATTGAAGCAGCTGCTCCATTGAATGAGCCGGAGGATGTTCCAGCAACTGCCAAGCAGGAGATGAAGGTTGCAATCGGCAAGTCGAAAGCGAGTGAGCCGGAAGCAGCGGAACCAGTTGGATTCAGTTCGTTGCTGCAGAAGAAGCGGGAGTCTCAAGAACTGGAACGTATCCAGAAGGAAGAAGAGGCAGCGCAGCTAGCAGCAATGAATGAGGAGACAACTGGTGAGGAAGTAAAGTGGCAGTCGCTATTCCTGCAGCGTATTGATGATGAGCGGGCTTTCAAGAAGGTGCGCTTGTGTATTGTGCAGCGTTCTGAAACACTCGATACAATTGCTGACCGCTATTGCATGAACTCGAGAGAAATTGCGCTCTACAACCGCTTAGCGGAATCGGATATATCCGAAGGGCAAGTTCTGTATATTCCCACCTCGTAACGATATCTCCACTTCCTAATAGATAGGCAAGAAACCCGTATGGCTCAATGAGCGACGGGTTTCTTTGTGTCTGCATGCAGTTGTACAAGAGTACAAGCTTTAATATACATCCCACAAAAATCCAATGAAGATGAGGAATAATACAAATAGCAAAAATACGTCAAATGCTGTTGGCAGAAGCAACGTGCGAACAAATTGCAAGCAAATGATGGGGAAAAGAACCCCTTTAATGGAACCTCGAACACGACACCACCACCGTTCCATGTAAAACACCTCCTATAGTACATGTTATGAAAAATGAAAAACAGGATATGACTAATAGTGCGAGTTCAAAAAGGCCGGTTTTCAGCACCGAAG
>NZ_MAIS01000218.1:0-1679 GCF_001680695.1 Paenibacillus sp. KS1
ACAATTGCGCGAGGCAGGGATCGGAGAGAAGTTGGCGAATAAGATCTTGGCCGCTCTCCAGCAAGAGAAGGAACCGCAGGAAGCCGAGCCGGATGCCCCAGACCTGGAGGCTGCCGATGTGGATAATGACGTGAACCATGATGAATAAAAGGAAAGCTGGAAGCCTTGCAGATCGTTGCTGCAAGGTTTCTTTTTTTTGAGCTGGTTCCGACAGTTACGGTTGACGTAATGGACTTCTGCTTGGCCCCTCTAGGCAAGGATGCGGAGCCGAGCACCTAATAAGCAATCTTCCCATCGCTCAGAATCGATGTTGCATACATCCCTGACGAGATGGGAACGTGTCCAGCGGGATATTTTGGTCATTTGCTACGGCGGTCGAATTGCGGAGCCGAAGGTGTGAGTGGTTCGCCACCGAGATGGGCATCCTCCAGCAAGCCGAGGATTCAAAAATGTTAAGTTGAAATTGTAATAAAGAAAAACAGCATTGCTGGGCTTGTCCCGCAATGCTGTTACTTTTTTGAATTTATAATCCTTAAGAATTCAACTAACCGTTAACCGGATCTCTAAAGTTAGTAATCAAAATACTATTACCAAAGTTGTCTGTTGGTCTTATTGCACTAAATTGTTCGTTCCCAGATTTGAAAGTATAGCTTTCGGCAACATTCCATGTCCAAATTTCTCCTTGCTTGTTCGGCGGGATGTCTACTTCAAATTTATCTTCATAGGACATTTCTTTTCCCCATTCCTTATTGACCGAAGCTTTAAAAAATTTAGCGAAATCAGCACCTACGGAGACTGTTGTTTTTCCGGTAGACTTCCTAGTTACTGTGCGCTTCCATACGAAATTTTTCTTTGTTCTATTTTCAGTATAGTCTACTTTGTAGTCATAATTGAATGTACCGCTATATCCAACATATGAATACCCTGAAGCAAATGCGAAGTTGTTCACTTGAAAACGCTCTTCTTTTTTAAGTCCATGCTGCTCCATATATTTGTGAGCTTTAACCGGATCGCTGATGTAAATAACAGGGATGACTTTTCCATTTTCACTTGTGATATATTCAATCTTATCAGGCTGAGTCATGTTCTCCTTCATTTCGCTGGCGAATGCGTTGTTGTTCAGGGGGACGGCGAACATACCAAGAAACAGGGTGAGTGAAATGGATAAAAGAATCATTTTTTTCATTTTTTAATTTAACCTCCTTATATTTGGGAATAATCTTACTCTATCATAGATTGGAATAATATGCTATATTATTTTTGGGTTTACCAATCAAAAAATCATTTTTACCATTAAGATGGAACGAGCCAGATTTGCCATCGTAATTGGGGGAGGAGATTTTATTTTTAAGTGTGGAGTAGGGCTTCTATATGGGGCTTTTACGCATCTGTTGCTGGTTATGTTTTGGAATGATTACGTGTACATGAGAACACTGAAAGATACGAAAAGCGCAATAAACCAACCTTTCTACTATATTAATGATAGTTTCTGGACGATGTTCAATATTGAGATTGGGCTGGCCATCGTTTTGATTATCGCATCGTTCTTCATCAAGAGAGAGCCAAAATGATATTGCGCGACATAAAAAAGGCCTGGCAAGGATGGAACTGACCCCCGTTTGTGAGACAGGGATCAGATTCGCGAGGCTTCGATCGAACAATTGCGCGAGGCAGGGATC
>NZ_MAIS01000079.1:0-29928 GCF_001680695.1 Paenibacillus sp. KS1
ATCAGAGCTGGTATCAGAGCTGGTATCAGACGCTGGGCTTGAGAATTACAGAGCTATCAGATCCCGGGACAACGTATTCAACCGTTCGATTCCGCTGTCTGTAATGAGCACCATATCCTCGATCATGATTGAGCCGATACCGTAGCCGTAGTAAGGGGTTTCCAAGCAAATCACCATGCCTGGCTGGAATATCGTGTTTTCAGACGGACTTAGAAATGGTGCTTCTTCAGCTGCCAAGCTAAGACCTGCACTGTGTCCTAAATGACCTCGATTGTAGGCAGGCAGACCTGATTGACGGATAATAGACATGGCATCATTGAATGCATGCTTCATCGGCATACCGGGTTCGATAATCTTCAATAGATGATCATGTCCAGTTCGCAGCGCGTTGTAAATGCGCTTTACCGGATCGGATGGTTCGCCGAGCACAAAGGTACGGGCGATGTCCGAACCGTAGCCGGCAACATCTACACCAACATCGAACTTAATAACGTCGCCAGCTTGGCCGGGTCTTGTATCAAAAATATGTGCAGGCGCGAAATGATCGCCCACAGATATCATATGGAAGCGGGAAGGGGAGCCGTTCGCATGAGTCAGCAGCGCTAGCCGGAACGCATCCGCGATCTCAGCTGCTGAACTGCCAATGTGAATGCCCTTGATCGCTTCAGTGATGCCAATCTCGGCATATGCGCAGCTCTGACGGAGCTGTTCAACCTCCCATGGAGTCTTGAGCATACGCAGTTCAGTGAAGATTGCGCTGGCTTCCGTCAGTTCGACATTCGGCAGAGCTCCTTGCAGTGCTTGTGCAGCTGCGTATTTCATGGAGCCTAGTTCAACTGCAATCTTGCCTGTACTTACTCCGTAATCAGCGAGCACGTGTTGGAGCAAGCCGAACATCTCTTGAACTTGATGATTGACGGGGCGTCTCCCTTCATACTTATCACCCCGCAAGCCAAGTGGATCATCGACATCGACCCAGGTCGGGTACGTTCGCAGCTCGCATTGAGGAAGGTCATTCGGAACGCCAGCCGCCTCGAACTCATTCATAATAATGACCGTCTGGCGCGATGGATCGCGGAACATAACGGCCAATGCGACTTCGCTCATGCGCAGCGTATACATAAATGTGCTGGGGTGGCCCGACAAGTAATAGAAATTTTCGCAGCCGCTTGCCACAATCGCTTCTATGTTCTCTTTTTCCATAATGGAACGAGCCCGTTCCGCGACACTGGCCAGATGCGCTGCTTTGTCGAATTTCATGCTGTACACTCCCTTTGCAGAATTCTTATCTTATCGTAACGACCAGATCATTCCGAGCTTCTGTTCGTCTTATGAGATCGTGTCTGCTTCACTGGCGAGCTGACGCAAGAACTTGCGGGCACGCTCCGTCTTAGGCTGATCGAAAAATTTGTCAGGAGTTCCTTCCTCCTGAATAACACCGTCGCTCATGAAGATGACGCGATTCGCAACTTCTCTGGCGAATTTCATCTCATGTGTCACGATGATCATGGTCATGCCTTCTGATGCCAGCTTCTTCATCACCGCCAGCACTTCACCTGTCAGTTCGGGATCTAGTGCAGAAGTCGGTTCATCGAAGAGCATAATTTGCGGCTGCATCGCGAGTGCGCGAGCAATGGCGACACGCTGCTGCTGCCCCCCAGACAGACGGGACGGATACTCGTCCTTTTTGTGGAGGAGGCCTACTTTTTCAAGAAGTGTCTCTCCAATTTTTGCGGCATCAGCCTTGCTCATCTTCTTCACAATGGTCGGAGCCATGGTGACGTTTTCCAACACGGTCATATGAGGGAATAGGTTGAACGACTGAAATACCATTCCTGTTAATGTACGAATGCGCTGTACGGCCTTCTTCTTGGAAGAGGCGTCCAGCGCAGCATTCCATACCGCATCACCGATCTGAATGGATCCGGAATCAGGAGTCTCTAAGCCATTCAAGCAGCGCAGCAGCGTGCTCTTGCCAGATCCGCTGGGCCCGACGAGTACGACGATTTCACCGGAATCGACTTGCAGATCAATATCTTGGAATACGACCAGTTCGCCGAAGCTTTTTCCTAGTTTCTTTACGTCAATCATGATGATCTCACGTCCTTAGTAGGCTTTAGACAAGCGAGCTTCGATTCGGTTCAGAATCGCGGAGAAGCTCAGGCTCATTACCCAATACATAATGGCAATCGCGATGAAAAATGGCATCGCCACGTAATACTGCGCAATCAACAATTGCGCGGTGCGCAGCAGCTCGGTTACCGTAACGATCGATACGAGCGAGGTCTCCTTCAGCATGCCGATGAACGTATTGCCCATTGGGGGAATCGCTACACGTGCAGCCTGCGGCAGCACAACCCGCCACATCGTCTGCCACGGCGTCAACCCAAGGGATTGAGCAGCCTCTGTCTGCCCGCTGGATACAGCAAGAATTGCACCGCGGAACGTCTCGGACAAGTAAGCGCTGATGTTGATACTAAGTGAAATAAAGGCCGCGTTGAGCGGCCCGAGTGTGATCCCGAAGTCGGGTAGTCCATAGTAGATAATGAAGATTTGCACCAATACAGGCGTTCCGCGAATGATGGACACATATATTCTTGCGACATTGCGGACGAACTTATTTCCCTTTAAGCGAGCTACGGCGACAACCAATCCGATGAGGAGTCCAAAGAACATGGATACGATCGTAATCAGCAGTGTGTAATAAGCGCCTTTTAATAGAAAATCTAGGTTTTGAATAACGAGTTCCATCTCTTGCACCTTCCCGGACTGGCTTAAATGTTAGGTTCTACATCAAACCATTTTTTGAAGATTTCTTTGAATGTACCGTCTGCTTTCATTTCTTCTAGTGCTTTATTAATGGCAGCTAACAGCTCTGGGTTATCTTTACGAATCGCGATACCTGCTACATCCTCTTTAATTGGCTCTCCAACTGCCTTCACGTCGAAATGGTTTTTGTCAATCAACGGCTTGAGTGCAAATACATTGTTAATCGTCGCATCAATACGGCCAACATTCAAATCCTGCAAGGATGTAATGACATCGTTGTATGTGGCAATTTCAAAGTTTCCAACCTTAGGCATAGCTACATCACGCAAATACTTCTCGTCATTGGTTCCAAGTCCGACACCAATCTTCTTGTCTTTGAAGTCTTCGAGTTTCTGAATGGACGTATTGTCACTCTTGACGATGACATTTACCGCATTTTTCACATACGGAGTGGAGAAGTCCATCTTCTGCTTGCGATCATCGGTAATGGTTACTTGGCTGACCAGTGCATCGTATTTATCTTTTTGCAATCCTTCGATCAAGCCCGAGAATTCACCAGTAATGAACTCAACTTCCACACCAATATGTTTAGCGACTGCCTTGGCGATATCGGCATCGAAGCCATCGACCTCGCGCTTATCATTGATGAAGTTATATGGGGCATAGGTGCCCATAAGCCCAACTCTAATTTTGCCAGATTGCTTGATGTGCTCCAGCGCGTTAGTGGAACCTGCATTGGATGATGACTTGCTTCCGCATCCGACAAGTGCGACTGCAAGAACGGTTAGCAGAGTTGTGGCTTTTAGAAATTTTTTCAATTGGACTGACATCGTTGTTGCCTCCTTAAATGTAGGGATTTCCCTTGCACGAACAAAGTGCTATAAGTAAGTTCTTTATTTTGTATTGAACACGTCTATGAAAATGGCGAAGAGCGAAGCTATCCGAGCAGCCCTCGAAATTCAAATTTGGCCGTGGCTTCAGCGATTTCTGCTGGTGAGTAGCTGGATTGATAATCGACCTCATGCATTGGCCCGAAGAGCCATTTGGACAATACTCCAGTTATCAAAGAGACGAGAATATTGGCCCGCAGCGACAAATCATTCGTGTTCGGCAGCATGCCGAGCTCGGTTGCCCGTTGTATATTGTGCTTGAATGCTTCTTCGAAAGTGATCCAAGTCTGTGAGACCGCCTCTCGTACTGCAGGATCAGCGCCTTGCCCCTTCATGAGAAGCAGTGCCATCAAGTTCCGGTTCTGATCAGCGAACGTGAATAGTTCGGTCAGCAGTCGTGCGGATGAGCTCACCATATCTTCTACTGTACCGCCATGCTTGCGATAGCCTTGAGCGATGACGTTGGTTAGTTTCTCCATACCATCGTGAATTAACTCTAGGATGATCTGTTCCTTGCTATGAAAATACCAATAGAACGTTCCTTGTGACACGCCAGCGGACTTTACCACATCCGAAATCTTCGTACAGTGGTATCCTTTGCTTGCGAAGAGATAGAGTGCGGCGTTCATGAGCTGCTGACGTCTATCTTGTTCTTGATTTGGTACGGCAGGCAGCTTAGGCAGTTTGCATCTCCCTCTCTTCTTAACTGATTCGTCAGTCAAGTTTAATTCCGATGCGATTACTATACTTTTGAATGGGCTTGGTGTCAAGGGTTAAATCAAATTGGAATAGTCGGAAAATGAAAAAATCCCGGTGAGAAAGAGATTATCGCAGGAATTGACTTTATTATTTTCCAAGCAGGATAATAGGAAAAGTAGAGTAATCATAACTTGAGATGTAGGCAGTTATGACCTGAAATCCCAGATATATAGGATCGCAGCTGAACATGGAAAGGAAGCGAATGAAATGAATCCACCGAAGCATATCGTATCCGCAGCAGCAATTATTGTGAATGAAAATAATGAGATTTTGTTAATTAGAGGCCCTCGAAGAGGGTGGGAAATGCCGGGTGGTCAAGTAGAAGAAGGGGAATCACTTGCACAAGCGGCAATTCGCGAGACGAAGGAAGAAGCGGGAGTCGATATTGAAATTGTTCGCTTCTGCGGAATTTATCAAAATGTACCCGACGGAATATGCAATACGTTATTTCTTGCCAAGCAGGTAGGCGGTGAACTAACGACGACAGAGGAAGCGCTGGAGGTGGGGTATTTTCAAGTTCAGGAAGCATTGAATATGGTTACGTGGAAAAACTTCCGCGAGCGGATTGAAAAATGCTTGGATGCATCCCAGCAGCCTTTTTATGTGGAGTTTTAATTCTGTAAATAAATCGAGGATGTGTTGGCATATCGGCTAACGAAAATCATGGTTATTGAATCGTAACAGGTATGCCTCATATAAAGCATGCAGTAAAAAAAGAGGCCGAGCATGTAGGTGCTCGGCCTTAATCGATTGGTACTATTGATGATCGTACGCAGCGAGCTGCATTTCCGCGAATGCAACCTCACCGTATATTTGTTGGCTCCACAGTACTACATGCATGTTCTCCTGACTGAAAGGGATAGTGACTCAATGAGAGGTGGAGGAGGCAAACCCACTAAGAACATGCTTCGTGCTTCAGGAATGTGCGGCCTTCAGCTCAAAATGAGCAGCTGCGATGTTGGATAAAAAGTCCATAAAATCATAGGCATCATTCGGATATTCAGTGCAAACGAACTGCATCCCGCACTGCTCTGCCGTTTGCTTGGCTTCCTGGCCAATGTCGTAATAGACCTCGACATTTTCGGTAAGCGAGGTCAGCTCGCAAATGACGACAGCTTCTTCCTTATCGGAAGCTGCGCCTAGAATAACCTCATTAATATCAGGCCCAAGCCAGCGCTGTGGTGCAGGCATGCCGCTGCGATAAGAAATATCCCATTTCCCGATATTGGCCTGCTCCGCGATCAATCCGGCAACATGCTTGTAGGACGCAATAAAGTCCTCATGCGCGGAGGGAAGACCAGGCTTGCTGTGCACCGTAAAGATGACCCGTGTCTTCGGCAGCATCGAGGAAGGCATCCAGACGTAAGCATCTCGCAATCTGCGCGCCATTAGCCGAATGAAGTCAGGGTGCGCTTGCCACTCAGAAATGACCGTCAATTTCATATCACTATTGGCTGCAGCGATCGCCTTCTTGGCATCTTGAACATAGCCTCCTGTACCTGAGGCTGTGAAGAAGGGCGTAGCATGCAGCACGGCAAGCTCTGTGATGCCGTCTCTGATCGCTTGCTGAATGGTATCGGCTACAAACGGATGCGAATGCTTGCAGCCGATGTAGACAGGAATCACTTCACCGAACTTGGCCTCTACTAGCTGTGTAATTGCCTCGGATTGACGCTTCGTTACCGTATACAGTGGATCACATGTACCCGTATCGCTGTACCGAATAACGCCTTGCACGATGGCTTCCGAAGGAGAACCGTGTCCGCGCAAAATATGATGGTACATGGCTGGCACATCATCAATACTGGCACAAGCGCTATAGGAAGCAAGAAGGATGGCTCGGTGCGGCGTGTCCGGAAGCCGTGTGGGCTGTGTATGCCCGTTTGCTAGGAATTCGCTCATTAATTCGCTGCGTCTCCTTTCCATAAATCCGGGTGAAGCCATGCCGACATTTCTAGTAATCCATCTACCGTAAAACGGTTCGGCGCAAGCAGTTCCTTCGCCTTCATTGTCGTAATGCGGTTATTTCTGACCGCGTCCAGTGTGTTCCACGCCGCTTGAGATTTCAAATCCTTCAGCCATTCATCTCCCGAACCATCCCAATCTCCAAGCACGATATAGTCCGGATTCATGTTAATGACATCCTCAATTGAGGCTTTTGTCGATTTCTTAATCCCGAGTGCTTCGGCAGCGGGCTTAGCTCCAGCGAGACGGATCATATCGTAAGAAATGTTCCCTGGTCCCATGATGTAAGGGCCAGTATTCGGGCCGACAGGCGACAGTACGAGAACGGACGGCTTGCTTGCAAGTGATGCAGTTCGCTTTGCGGCATCGTCCAGCTTGCCCTGAATTTCCTTGGCAACTTCCTCTGCCTTATCGACAGCTCCAACAGCTTCGCCAATTGTGCGGAAGTTCGCAATCAATTGCTCGAATGTTCCCCATTGCTCGAACGTGACAACCTTAACGCCTGCTTGGCTGAGCAATTGCTCGGCATCGTTTTCGCTATTATGGATTTTCGTAATGAGGACAACGTCTGGATGAAATGCCAAAATTCCTTCGGGATCCAATCCAGTCGCACCGCCGACTTGACCGGACACCTGCTTGCCCTTCTCCTCGTTGACAGCCAAATAAGGATTTGCAATGCTCTTCGGTACGGCAACGACTTGCTCCGGAGGAACGATTTCAAGTACGGCATCTGCAGTGTCGAGAGATACCGCAGCAACCTTCGGTGCAGCCTCTATCTTCCCATTGTCAGAGGATGCAGCGGCCTTAGAACTGGTAGTGGTTGAAGTGGCGCTGGACGACTTCTCGCTATCGGATTGTGAATTGCTGGTGCAGGCTGTCAACCCGACAGCGGCAACAAGCGCGATCAGGCTCATACAGAGCATGCGAAAAGTGGTTTTTCGTCGAGTTTGTACGTTTCTCATTGTGTCATTCCTCCAAGATGTTCTTTTTCGTAATGGGTATACCATTTCTGCTCTTCTGCTTCATGTTCAAATGCAATGACTGACAGGCCTTCCGTTCCTGGTTCTTGGCGAATGACGGCATGAACGCCATACACATCATAAAGTGCATCTGCTGAGAGCACCTCTTCCGGTTCGCCGAATGCTTCGATGCGCCCGTCATGCAGAAGCAGAAGACGATCGCAGTAACGAGAAGCTAGCGACAGGTCATGCAGTGAAGCGACCACAGCATATCCTTCGTCAGCGAGCTGGCGAAGGAGCGCAAGCGTGCGAAGCTGGTGACGAATGTCGAGTGCGGAGATAGGCTCATCCAGCAGGAGAATTTGCGGCTCCTGTGCAAGCGCCTTGGCGATGAAGGCAAGCTGGCGTTGTCCGCCTGAACAGGCATGAATGTAGCGCTCGCGCAGGTGATCGACGCCGCATTGCTCCATCGCCCGTTCGACCTGCTGTGCATCTGAAACTGTTAATCCGCCGAACAAGCGGCTATAAGGGTGGCGTCCCATCGCGACGATTTGCTCAATCGTGAAGTCTGCATCTAGCGAGCAATCCTGCGGTACATAGCCGATCATTTGCGCTCGTTCCTTCGTGGAGTATGCCTTCAAGGGCTTTCCTTCAAGTGTCAGCGAGCCTTGAACGGGCTTCAGTAGTCCACAAAGCATGCGAAGCAATGTAGATTTTCCGCTGCCGTTCGGTCCAATAATGCCAAGGAAGGAGCCTGGCTGCAGCTTCATGGACAGATTGTCGATGATTGTTCGCCCATCAATTGAATAGGTCAATTGCTTGGCTTCAAGCAGTCCAGGAATGCCCAAAGATGTCTTCCGCCTTGTCTTCATGTCGAACCCTCCTTTCGCTTGCGCAGCAGCATCATCATGAACAGTGGAGCTCCGATGCAAGCGCAGACGACGCCGACCTGCAATGTGATCGGCTGCAGCACCATGCGCGAGGCTAAATCGGCCAGAACGAGGAACGATGCCCCGAATAGTGCGCTGAACGGCAGCAGCAGGCGATGGTCCGAGCCGACAATTAGGCGAACGAGATGCGGAATAACCAATCCGACAAAACCGATGATCCCGCTTACCGAGACGGCTGTTCCGGTCAAGAACGAAGCGAGCAGTAAAATCGTATAGCGGGTGAATTGCACAGGGACTCCGGATGCCTGTGCGTGCTCGTCACCGAGCAGCAGTAAATTCAATGAACGGCTAAATAGCGCCAACAGAACGCCTCCGATAAGAATTGGCAGAGCGATAATATGTACATGCTCCCATGTTCGCGCCTCGAGTCCACCCTGCAGCCAGAACACGATACTGCGCAGCTGCTGTTCATGCGGCGCGCTGGCGATGATCACATTAATGACCGCCGACAGAAGCGCGTTCATGCCAATTCCGAGCAGCAGTAGAGTGGTTACATTCGGTTTCCCACTAGCCCGCCATATGGCCAGAATGAGTACAACGGATACAAGTGCACCTGCGAAGGCAGACAAGGGAAGGGCGAATGCTGAATGACGAACAAGCCCTAATGCGATGCACAAGACAGCTCCGGCGGCTGCGCCTGACGACACTCCCAAATACCCGGGCTCGACGAGCGGATTGCGGAACACTCCCTGCATCGCTGCGCCCGCGATGGACAAGCCGGCTCCGACTAATGCACCTACGATGACACGAGGCAGACGGATATCCAGAATGATGGTAAGATTCCGCTCTGCAATCTGAATGTGCTCCAGCCAGCCTGTTGCATGAAGCATGGCTGCAAACGTCTCTTTCAACGGTATAGACACAGGTCCGACCGCACTGCCGATGAGTATGGATAACAGCAGAACTGCCAAGCCTGTGGCTGCTAGAACTGAAATCCGGAGAAGTTGGGAGGCCTGCCGGGGACGAAATCGGGAATCTCGCCCTTTGTAGTTCAGTTTATTCGTGGTGTTCATGGATGACCTCCTTTCCTTGTTGCAAAAATGTTAGCTAAATATAAATAAGTTGCATTAAGTAAACTTTTATTAATATAGCGTAGACTGTGATCGTCGTCAATCCGGAATGCAGGTCTATTTATCGAATGAGAGCGTTACATCAAAAAATTGTTCCTCAGGTCTATCATCAATGGAGGACTTGCGGTTCTCTGTTTTAGAATGCCTGCTTTTCATGGTTGGATATGGTACATTGAATGAATGTAGGAAGATGCAACATCAAGCAATATAGTCAGGAGGATGAAAGATGAACGTTGAGATCTGTGAACCCCATACACCGAGCCTATTCGTAATTACGGGCATTATGGCGTCTGGCAAGTCCACCATCGCGCAATTGTTGGCGGAACGCTTTGCGAAAGGTGTTCATGTGCGTGGTGACGTATTTCGTCGCATGATCGTCAATGGTCGCGAGGAAATGTCACCCGCTGCTCCAGAGGAAGCGATGAAGCAGTTGAACCTTCGCTATCGCCTAGCTGCAGGAACTGCGGATGCATATGTGGAAGCCGGATTTACGACAGTGATCCAAGATGTCGTCATCGGTGATGTCCTGCAGACGTTCATTCAGAATTTTCAGACTCGTCCTCTCTACCTCGTTGTACTCTGCCCACGGCCTGATATTGTGGCGGAACGTGAAGCGTCACGAGGCAAGAAAGGATATGGGCTTTGGACTGTTCAGGATCTAGACGATGGTCTTCGTCAAGGCACGCCCCGAATTGGCATGTGGCTGGACAGCTCAGACATGACACCGGAAGAAACCGTCGATGAAATCATGCGCAGAGCGTGGACAGAAGCGAAAATCGATACAGACTATAGATAACTGGAGGATCCACGAATGGTTGCCCACAAAGTTGCAAAAGAATATCTCGATACCTTTACAAGCGAAATGGAGTACACCGGTATCAAGTCACGGGATGAAGTGCATGCCAAGGGATTGTGGCATCAAACGTTTCATTGCTGGTTATGGAGGGTCGAGAACGGAAAGCTAATCTTGCTGTTCCAACGCCGGCATCCTCAGAAGAAAGATTATGCGGGTCTGCTGGACATTACGTCTGCTGGTCATCTAGAAGCAGGGGAATCGCCAATGGATGGCATTCGGGAGTTAAGAGAGGAGCTAGGACTCGAGATTGAGTTCGCTCAGCTTACATACAGTGGTGTTATACCAAGCAGTATTGAACAGGAACATATAATAGATAATGAATTTTGTCATGTGTTCCTTCATGAATATACAGGAGACATTACCGATTTTCGATTGCAGGAAGATGAAGTGGTATCCATAGTCATGCTGGAAGCAGAACATTTCCGCAAGCTGATTGCAGGTGAGGCACAGCAAATTACTGGCGAGGAATTCGTGCCGTCGAGCGGAGAGAGCGGGATCAAGGTAGAATTAACGATACAGGACTTTGTCCCTTCCAGAGCAAACTATTATGAGTATGTGCTCGAACAAATTGCAAGCCTAGCCAATCAAGAAGTTAATCAGCAGGATTAGACGAAGATAGCCCGAATCTCCATTTTTCATCAGGAAATATTCCATGGATTTCATGTGCACTCTTTTTGTAATATAGGGAGAATGGGAACTTTTTCAAGGGTAGGAACGAAGATCAAACTACGGAATGCATCATGCATGAAGGGAGATAGAGATATGTTTATCGAGACGAAAACCATCCAAGTGAAGGAAGGGACTTCACAGCTCGTGGTCGACAGGTTCAGCGGAGAGGGAGCCATTGAGAAATCCGAGGGCTTTATTGACTTGAGCATTTGCGTCAAGAAGGTAAGCAGAGGAGATGAAGAGGTCGTCATTCTCATTCGCTGGGAATCTGAAGAAGCGTGGAAGAAATGGGAGACAAGCGAGGCACATATTGAAGGCCACAGACAGAGCCGCGGCAAGCCGAAGCCAGAGCATATTCTGGGATCGCAACACGCTGTGTACGAAGTTAAGGGCATCAAGACTTTTGTAGAAGCATAGATTCTGAGGGCAGCCTAATAGTTATCCATAAAAATTAAAGGAGAAAACATATTAGACGTATATAATATGTTTTCTCCTTTTTATACCAGCAAAGCACCATTTTCTAGAATTCATTTAACTCATATTAGCAGGTATTTGTTGAATACATTCCTTACAAAAGGTTAAGGTCTCTTTTTAAGATTGAGTACATATATAAATCATCAAATTTACCACAAGTATATTCATAATGTCTTAGCAACCCCTCTCTTATAAACCCTTGCTTCTCTACCAATTTTTGCGACGGGAGATTTGCTGGTTCTATTAAAGCCTCAATTCTTTCCAACTGATAGTGATGGTACCCAAATTTAATAACTGCTTCTAATGCTTCACTAGCTATTCCTTTCCCCCAGTAATCTTTGCTTAACTCAAATCCAACTTCAGCTCGATGATGTTTGGTAACCCGATTAAGAAAGCCACAACTTCCTATAATTTTTCCAAAATCTTTTAATGTAATTCCCCATCTAATGCCAGTGCCTTCTTCGATAATAGAGTTATACCAATTAATTTCATCACAAACATCTGTAATGGTTTGGAAAGGTGCTAACCCTATATGTTTCACAACATCTTTATCAGATAAATAGGTAAACATATCATTAGCATCCTCTGTTGATACTTCTCTTAACATTAACCTTTCCGTTTCAATTATCGGAAATTCTTGTTTCATTCATTTTCCTACTCTCTATTAAGATTAGATTATTTTACATACTCTTTTTATAAAACGGCACCCTTTCACTTAATAACAATTATTTCAAAATTCCATGATTTCAGCAATCGAAAGGATAATTGTCCTAAGTTTAAGAAAAGTAACTTTTGTACTTTCGTAAGGGCTTCTTAACCAAGCAACAAATTTCACGGTTTTTTTATTTTGATTTCCTTTGTCTATCCACTCTTATACGTAATGGAGTAAAATATTTCCTCTAACCCTTGTCGGAATGTTCCGAAAATCAAGATAATTTGGTATAATTACCCTATAAATTCAGGACTTGTGTCCGATATCAAATATTAGGGTGATGATCCTATTCGGTGCGAACCGTATCACTATTATCGGAGTGAAGGAGGCTGCATAAAAGAGATACGAGTATTTACATGAGGAACACAAGAAATGGAATTTGAAATTATGGATTAGGAGGATAACATGAAAAAGTCATTGTTAATAGGAACGGCAGCCCTATTGCTTATATCCGCGCAAGCTTCCATACATCCCATCACAGTGAATGCATTTCCACAAGTAGACAAACCCACTATCACCTCAAGCGGTAATGATAATAGTTCAAATCGTGCAACAACGCCGAAGGTTTTGGACATTTCCGGACACTGGGCAGAACACAGTATTATTCAAGCGATCAATAAGGGGTATGTGGAAGGTTATCCTGATGGCAATTTTCTTCCTAATAAGATTGTATCTCGCGCGGAATTCGTAAAGATGACCATTTCTGCTCTGGGAATTGAAGTACAGGAATCGAATGGGAAATGGTATGAGTCCTATGTACATGCAGCTGAAGCAGCTGGGATATATAAGGCTGGTGACTTGGAAGATACGAATTGGACCCAAACGTTGACGCGTGAAGAAATGTCGAAGATGGCAGTGAGAGCATTGGGCATAGGACAAGTAGAGGATAAGCAGTGGATGTACCTCGCAACGAAAAATGGCATTATGTCCGGTACGGCGCCGGGAGAATTAACACCTAAGGGGAGCACAACGCGAGCACAAGCGATTACAGTTATTGAACGATTGCTGTCCGCAAAGAAAGGCGACAAATTAGCCGTCGATAAATATGCTGTCGCTGTAGCCGAGATGTACTGGCACAAAACGAATATTATCACGGTCGCTGAAGAGATTTTTAATTCTCCGGAGAATGATAAGTATAAGTACGCGAAACTAGGAATTAATTCTTGGAGTGTTGATAAATTAACTGTCTCTGCACCTAATAAGTCTGTTGTGGGACAAGTAAATAGTTTAACGGCTATTGACTGGAACGATCCCAAGGATCCTAATCGAAAATTGCTTCCGAGTAAGGATAAGTTAGTATGGGAAGTTGGAGGAAAACAAACTCTTTTTTCAGATGATATGAAAGTATACGTTGTACTTTTAGATTCAAAACTGATTGTAAATGAGAAACCAAAATCATATCCAGTTAATCGATTGTCTCTTGCGATTCAAGGTTTTACCGGATCACGAAATGGAATAAATAGAGCAACAGCTATCAAGTCACTTGATTCAAAAAAAGTGATATATGGACTTGTAATTCCAAAAGAGAACTTTCATACAAAAGGTAAAATAAGTATATTGGTTGAAACAATGCCACTCAACGCTCCTTTATACAGCAATACTCTTTCTACATCAGTTCTCACTAAATAGAGGAGTGTTACTTTGAAACTAAAAAAAATAATAACTGCTATACTGATTTCAGTTCTTCTGGAAATTAATTTTGCATTTATTATCGATTCGATTGCTATTGCTGCAGCAGGAGAGGTGGCAGAAGAGATCGATTATAGTTTTAATAGTGGCGTTGAAGACTATGAAGTGAGCGGTTATTTATATTCTGCTAAATCATCACTTGAAACAACGCCAATCATAGTTCCATCTAAACCGGGGAAAATTATCAAAAAGCTCGAATGGGTAGACAAAGAATCAAAACGAGTTATAAGGTCAGTAAATGGTTTTATTTCAGGAAGAATGAAGTATGAGGGGATAGACGGATTAAAAGACTCACTACAAGGAACAAAGTTAAAAGTAACCTCAAACGAAAACTCTAACTTCGGAGGAGTCTATTATTGGGATCGATGGTCTATATATGATCCTGCAAACTGGGACGGAAAGCATTGGAGAGCGGGTGCTGGACGAGTAAGTGTATCAGACAGTAGAGGATGCGATGCTAGTGTTCCTAAAGAAAATATACAAGGTCATCTTTTACCGAGATACCCTGGATGTACGGATCCATATTTAGAAGCAGATATTCCACGATCCAAGCCGTTCATGATCAATGTCCCTACTGATCCACTGAACCAAACTTGGATAAAAACAGGTGCGGTATCCAAAGAATTGAGAGATGTTACGGCTTCAAATGTTGTTGTGGATGATAGTACATCAATAATGGATGTACATGGGATAGGGGGAACATCTGATCCTAGTACAGTGGGTGGAGAAGTGGCGAGATTAACAGATCTTGATTCTATCACAATCTACTTTAAACAAACCTTCAATAACGATACCTACAATAAATACTGGGCAAATCCAGGGGCCAAGCAGGTCTGGTATTTCTCTAAATTCTTTGTTGACTTCAACTCAGTTACATACCGATACAAAGACAAATTACTTATCGCTACATATGCCGATGGAACATCGGGACTAGAGATTACGGGGAACAAATGTGTTGCACCTGGTGGGACTACACAATTGGTTGCCAAATTAACGAAAGTTGATGGCACCACGTGGGAGCTGAAAAACCATGCTAAACTAACGTGGACAAGCTCAAATGCTAGTGTGATGACCATCAACAATTCAGGTCTGGTTACAGCTGTGGCATCTACCGGAACGTCAACCATTACTGCTCATTTTGCTGACTCCACTCAGGCGTTGGATGAAAAGGCAGACTTCTCTATAACCGTGGGAACGGGTAACTCCTGTACCGACGATAACAACGGAGGGAACCCTGGTGGAGGGACGGGCCAGTGTAAGTACACGATTGCGGCTCCTTCATCGGGAAGCACAGTAACCGGAAATAAGATGAATCCAGATGTAACAGGAATGATCAAAGCCGACAACCGTGGCAATGAGAAATTCGATGTAGTCAGAGGGATTCCAACCTCCGAGAATTTGTATGCTAATGTGTTTGCGAATCAGTATCTATTCCAACATACGTTTGCTAAAATGTCAGGCAAAGTAAACTATCAGTGCCAGGTAGAGGTTACCTATGCTCTGGAGTGGAAGCAGAAGCAACCAGATGTGTGCACGACGAATAAACAAGGGCAGCGTGTGTGCACGCCACAACCGGATTTGACGATGAGAGATACAGAATCCAAGACCTACAGCTTTTCCTTCCAACGTGACTATTCGTATTGGCAGATCAACAACATCGAAGTGTACGGAATTCAACGAGCAAGTATGAACAACTACGCACTGCCTAATGGAACAGTAACGCTGCAGCCATCAGGGTACTCAGTCCCTTCTCTATCAACGGATCACAATTCGGATGCATCGGCTCACGTCAAGCCGAAGGATAGTGGTACAATTTCATTTACACCAGCAACAGTACCAGGAATGTATACAAGGCCGAGCGTGCCAAATGATGAATCACAACTCAAAAGCAGGGCTGAATCACAAACGGGAGAGCCAGAAGTACGAAATGATCTTGTGACCTTCAACGGCACAATGATTATGAGCAATAGCTGGACGACGAAACATGGAACGACACCTGGAAGTATCCCTTCACCTACGATCATTGGTCAAAATGTTCTCTATCGGAGCGGTATGCTTATTAGCAGCAAGCTCGTCAATGCGGCCAACACCCCAAGCACAGGTACGATCTACTACAATCTTGTTCCCGGCAACATAAATGGCGGCAGTGACAAGCAATTCTCAATCAACGGTATCAACACCGTTACCGTACATACACCTGTTGTGAATTACTCCTCAATTACGGATGATCGTGAACATAACCAAAAGACAACACCCAACTACAATCGTGCCGCCTTGATACTGGATCGGCCATTTACAGTCCGAATGCCTACGAACGGGCAGCATGTGAATTATCCAGGATACGGCGACCGTGATTATGCGAAATATTTCCGAATGAAGCAGGTATGGTTCCCATTCGATGTCTATAGCGCAGATCGCAGCAGATTCATCCCGAAGCGCACGTGGACAGACATACCGGTAAACCAATTAGACACGACGTTCCTCCTGCCTGTCTGGGTCGATGAAGGGGACTATTCGGTCTTATACCGCACGATTGCGGAAAATGCGCCGGATTCCTTCACGCATCAGCCAACAGCCAATACGAATTGGGAGAACCATGTGGCGACCCATGAAATCGCGGTCGAGGTCATTGGCAGGGTGTACGATTTCCATGTGACGGACATTATGGACTTCAATTGGGAGACGGTATTTCGCAAGCAGAAGGGAAGCAGTGAACCTACTGGAAACTCCTATTGGGTGGGGCGCAAAGGGATTGACGGAGAAGCGCGCGGCAATGCCTTTCCTTATGAGCTTCCTGTCCGCAAAGGAAGCCACCCAGATTCCTCGTTTAAAAATGTAGCTGTGAAGACAGGGTATGCGTTCAAGTTCGACCTGAAGACGAAGGGGAATATGTTCGGTTCAGGAGATGGCATCCATCTTAAGCCTGCCTTCTACTTCACGGACAGCAAGGGGCAAAAGCGTCAGGAGGTAGACGTCTATTACCATACTGATGAACGAAAATTTATTCGGATTGGCTCAGCAGAGGACAAGGTAAGGCGGAGTATGGAGCTTAATGCGCGACTTCGCAATGTGCCGGAGCAGCGCATCTTAGATGCAGCGGGCGCCTTCTATGAGCTGTTCGCCAGCAGCATATCGACAAGCCGTCAAGCTTACATCGAGGAATGGGCAAGGGCAGCGAAGAAGCCGACGACAATTGGCAGCTACAGTGATCTCTTCCTGCCGTACCATGTCCGGACATTTATGGGGCCGACAAGTGTGCCAACTGGTGTCTCGGAAATACGTGCATTTTCGTCGATTCAACAGTGGTATGGAGAATACAATCTGCCCGCGAAGCTGTATATCGTGCCGAAGGGCTTTGATTTATCGAAACAGTTCAGCTTTAACGACAAGGCGCCATTCTTCCTGCGCGACGGGTTCCTCATCGTGAACGTTGATATAGAGACGGTGCGGGATGGGCAGAAGGGCAAGCCGCATTTGCAATACATAAAAGCACCGCTCACAAATCAATGGAAGCGGGAGGGGGCCCACCCGCAATTCACAGATCCGTATGGCGTTACGTTCCAACTAAAGGATGGGGATGTCATGTTCTACCGAGCGGATCAATCATCGGTTGATGATTTTGGAGTAACAGGAACGCATTAATTCGGCGATGTATCTTGGGCGCATGACGAGAGGCAACAGAATCGCTAATCATAGTTAACGACAAATAGTTGAAAGACAAAGACCCGTAAGACGGACGCTCTGCAAAATAGAGAGCTCCTCTTGCGGGTTCTTTTCTTTTCGGGGCCCGATGATTGTCTTCTCGGCTATTTAATCTGCAGGAAATTGATAGATTGTATAGTAGAACGGCTGTGGTATATTTTAGTTTGCCCATACCTTGTATAATTTTACCTAACTGAAATGTCGATATTAGGAGGAATGCTTCATTATGCAGCGTTGGTTAGGCAAGTCATTGAAGCGCAAGTTATCGATTATGCTGCTAGGTGCCATCCTTGTGCCATTGTTGTCACTGGGATTTGTATTGTATAGCATTGCAGCGATGGAGGCCGAAGAACGAACGAAGCTGTCCAGTCTGGGGCTGCTGAATCAGATCAAGACAAATCTGGAGTTCATTGTGCAGGACGTTGAGAATATGTCCATTTTCCTGATTGCACAGGAGGACATCCAGCGCTATCTCGCGTCCACGAATCAAGGTAGCGGACTGCAAATTAAACTGATGGGATTCCTATCGAACTTTGCTTTTTCCAAATCATATATCTCCAACATCTCCATCTATCCAAAAAACGGAAATCATACGCTATCCAACACGACGATTTTCAACAACGGACTCTTCAAAGACAACATGAACACGAATATCCAACAGGTAAAGGATAAATGGTGGAGCTCTCTCTACACGAACGTGACAACAAACGGAGCAGAGAAGGTTATTTCCTTCGTACGACCGATAGGGAGCACTACGACTTATCAGCCTAAGGGGATGCTTTCCATTAGCATAAGTGAAGCAGCGATTGCTGATTTTATGATGAAGCCGGCTCTGGGCAGTGGAGAGAGCTTGCTGCTTGTAGATCGGGACAATCGAATTCTCTCGGGTACGATCCGGGATGGTCTGTCGAAGTCCGTGACGGAACTGCTTCCGAACTGGGATGCACCAGGGATGCAAGAGAGACAGGGCTTTGTCACCTATGGGGAAGGGAAAGACAAGAAAACAATCGTGTATACGACAGTTCCGCATGTAGACTGGCGTCTGCTGGCAGTGATTCCTTATGAGCAGTATCAGGCGCAGAATCAATATGTCGTAACGATAACGGCCATGACGATTGGACTAGCGATGGTTATCATTGCGGGTATCGTGCTTTTCTTAATCATGCGGGTAACTAGGCCGCTGCAGCCGGTGGCAGTCTCCTTGAAGGGGTTTCGTCCCGAGGGGGATATCATTGCGCTCCCGATTACCTCATCCGATGAAATTGGCATGCTCGTGCATAGCTATAACAAGCTTGGAGAACGTGTCCATGTGCTGATGGAAGAGGTGAAGCGGCATGAATCCATGAAGAAAGAAGCCGATATGCAGGCGCTGCAGGCGCAGATCAACCCTCATTTTCTATACAACACGCTGGCATCCATCCACTGGATGGCGCTCATGAACAAGGATGCCACGATTGCGCAGATGGTCGGGGCATTAAGCGATTTCTTGCGCTTCAGCTTGAATAAGGGGAGCGAGTATTGTCAGGTCACGCAGGAGGTGCTTCATGTGCAGCACTACGCATCGATTCAGCAGATTCGGTATCCGGATCAATTCGACATCACGTTCCATATCAGTCCTGAGCTTGAATCACAGTGGATGCTGAAGCTTCTTCTTCAGCCGCTGATCGAGAATGCAATCATTCATGGAATACTTGGCAAGCGATCGAAAGGCCGAATTACGGTAATTGCACAACATACTGCAGATGAACATATACACTTCACCATTGAAGATTCCGGCCAAGGGATGTTGCAGGAACAGTTGGACGCACTCCTTCAGCAGATCGAACTTCCACTAGACCAGACACGAAAGCCAGAGCACAGCTATGGGCTGCGCAATGTGAACCAGAGGCTCAAGCTGCATTATGGGGAGGCATCTGTGTTGCAGATCCATAGCGTAGAAGGTGGGGGGACGACCGTATCCTTTATGATTCCTTTTATCGAAAAGGAGGTTGAGAGACAATGAAGCTGCTAATCGTGGATGATGAGGTTATTATTCGTACAGGCATTCATCAAGTCATTGATTGGTCTGCGATCGGGATCACGGCTTTGCAGCCTGCTGCATCGGGAGAAGAGGCATGGCAGCAGATTCATAATGAACAGCCCCATATCGTGATGACGGACATTCGAATGGGAGCAATGAGTGGGTTGGAGCTGGCGTCCTTAGTGAGAAATCAATATCCAGCAACAGAGGTAATCATGCTGTCTGGGTATGATGACTTTGCCTATGCACAGCAAGCGATGCGCGTAGGCGCGCAGGATTACATCTTGAAGACGAGCCGTCCAGAGGAGATCATGGAGGCGGTCTTGAAGGCGAAGCAGAGATGGGAAGCAAGACAGCAGCACGATCGGATCGGACATTTGAATGTCCATCTGCTCAAGAAGCAGCTGCTGGAACAGCTGTTGACGGAAGGAATGCCGGAAGAACAACTTGCGCGCGGACAAGTATTGGAGCTGCTGGAGCTTAAGGCGGAGAGCAGAGCATATCAGGTTATTTTCCTCACTGTATCGGGTTGGAAGGATGAACAACTGCTGCTGTTTGCAGCTTCGAATATTATAGGCGAAGCATTGCAGTGTGATATCTCGCTTCGTCCCAATCACATGGTTCTATTATGGAAGCAGAAGACGGAGTATGAGCAGACGAGAATGCTGTCTTCGACGTTTGCCAATTGTGAGAATCTTCTGAAATGCTCGATCTTCGCGGCATTCGGATCTATTGTTCCCCACTATGAGAAGATACGGCAATCCTACGTGGAAGCTGAGCGGGCATTGGCCTATGCGCATATCGTTAGCGATAGAAGGGTCATCCAGTATAAAGACATTCAGCATCGAACAGGCGGTAGAACGGTATGTACTCGGGAGGAAGAGAATGAACTCGCCACGATATTAACACAAGGCAATCGGGCGACGCTGGCACAATGGATTCAGGAGATTGTGAAGGCGCAAGTCATAGATGAACAGACAACACCTGAATCGCTGCTGGCCTATTTGCAGTCTATATTGGTGTCAGCCTGCCGCTGGCTGGAGCGAATGGTGCCCGAAGAACGTACGCTCAGTGAATTTCGCCATCGACTTCTGCCGAATCATGAAGTAGAAGCGGGATTGTATCGCGCCTGCTGCGCCATCATGGAACGCTATCAGCAATACGATGATCGGAATCGAGCGAATTCCTATATTCAGCGTGCGATGTTCTATATTCGAGAACATTTGCATGAGAGTCTCTCATTACAACAGGTGGCTGCATATGTACATGTGAATCCAAATCATTTCAGTGAGGTGTTCAAGCGGGAAGCGGGCATGAATTATATTGACTTCGTAACATTGGAGCGAATGGGGCTTGCGAAGGAACTGCTAACGGGATCGGAGCGGAAAGTAAGTCAGGTAGCAAGCGATTGCGGCTACGAGGATGTGAAATATTTTTGCAAGCTGTTCAAAAAGCATATCGGATTGTCCCCCTCTCAATATCGTCAGCACAACTGAAAAAAGTCACCCCATTCACCGAAGAATATCACCTGCTTTACCAATGTCTTTCTTTTATAGTGGTACCTAAGAGATATCGTTCATAAAAGTGCGACACTTCAACAGTAGTGTACAGCGTGGATAGAGGGACGATGGTACTGTTGGGCAATCACTTTTGTGAAAAAATGAACTGAAGTCATGAGGAGGGCTGCACATGTTGAAAAACAAAATGCGTTGGAGCCAAATGGTAATGCTTGTGATGATGCTGACATTGGTGCTGGCAGGCTGCGGAGGTGGATCGACATCCCCATCAGATTCGAGCTCAGGGGCGAAAGTGGATCCGAAGAGTAAGATTCAGCTTACCCTGTGGCATAACTTCACTGGGGAAGATTTGCGCGCCAAGGCGATGCGGGGGATCATTGAACAGTTCAAGAAGGATAACACGAATGTAGACTTGCAGATTCAAGCAATTCCACCGGATGCGTATCGCCAACGATTGAAAGCGGTTGCGGCTGCAAATGAGATGCCGGACGTATTCATTATGCATCCGGGTACGATTGCCAAGGAGTTCTCAGCTGCAGGCTTGATTCAGCCGCTTGATGGATTGCTTGATGCGCATAAGGATTGGAAAGACGGCTACATGCCGAACTCCTTCGATGACTTCACGTTTGACGGGAAAATTTACAGTGCGCCAATGGGACTGTCTCCAACGTCTATTTTGTATTACAACGAGAAAATACTAGCGGATAATGGCCTAACTGTACCGAAGACTTGGGATGAACTGTTGAACGCAGTTAAAACGCTTAAATCCAAAAATATCATTCCAATCGCGCTTGGCAATAAAGCTCCATGGCTTGCACAATCCAGTATTCTCAGCTCGCTGGCAGATCGCGTGACGGGGACAGAATGGTTCAACAAGGCGGTTGCACAAGACGGAGCGAAGTTCACAGATCCTGAATTCGTGAAGGCGCTTGAGCATTTGCAGGAGCTTGCTACGGTTGGAGCGTTCCAGGAAGGCTTCAACGCGATCGACGGGACACAAATGGAACAATTGTATTCGCAGGGCAAAGCCGCGATGATCATCGAAGGCGGATGGGCGGTAACGAATCTAGTCGCAACGGCGCCTCAAGAGGTACTAGACGCCACAGGCGTTGCTGTGCTGCCATCTATTCCGGGAGGTAAGGGAGATCCGAACTCGGTGTCCGGCGCGATCGGGGTTGGACCTGCGCTGAGCAGCAAGGTAGAAGGAGATAAGAAGAAGGTAGCAGAAGAGCTCATTCTGGCGCTTGCTGGTCCGGAAGCTCAGAAGACAACATTAGAGGCGAACCAACTCGTCAGCTTCAAGGTAGATCTAGATAAGAGCAAAGTGAACTCGTTGTTCGCCAAGCTGTATGAGCTCGTGAATCAAGTGAAGCGTACACCTGTCTATGATGCAAAATTAACATCTGGAGCTACAGAGGTCGTTAATAACGGCTTGCAGGAGCTGCTTCTCGGCGGGAAAGCGGAAGATATCGCGAGGAAGATTCAGGATGCGCAGGAGCAAGGGTTGAAGGAGTAGTTTGTGTTTGGATGTAAGGCTATTATTGACCCTACTTACGTATTGGGATCATGCAGCCTAACAAAAGAAAAGGATAGATGACTATGACCGCTGCATCGCGAGCGCGGATGTTTATCATGCTTGGCTTGCTGCCCGCGCTTCTTATTTATTTGGTGTTCGTCGTCATTCCGGTGATCTGGTCATCGTATTATGGCCTGTTTAGCTGGAAAGGCATGGGCGATATGAAGTTCATTGGATTGAAGAATTATATAGAGGTTCTAAGCGATCCAATCTTCTGGGGCTCATTCCGCAACAATCTGTATATCGTGGCTTATTCTGTACTCGGTCAAGTTCCAATTGCCTTGCTGCTGGCGCTGCTGCTCGTGCGCAATCGCTGGTTCGAGAAGTTCATTCGCGCTTCAGTATTCATGCCGATGGTGCTGTCATCGGTCGTGATCGGCTTAGTATGGGGATATATCTATCATCCTCAGATCGGGATATTGAACTACCTTCTGGATTCGCTCGGACTGTCTTCTTGGAAGCTCGGCTGGCTATCCGATCCGAAGGTGGCAATGCTGTCGATTGGACCGCCGATCATATGGAGCAATATCGGGCCGTATCTAATCTTATTTATCGCAGCATTGCAAAATATTCCAAGCGAAGTGAATGATGCGGCCAAGCTGGATGGTGCTGAAGGGTGGAAGAAGCTATCCCTCATTACACTGCCGATGATTTGGGGCATGATTAAGGTGGCTGTTATTCTATGCATCTCGGGAAGTTTGAAGGCATTCGATCTCATCTTTATCATGACACACGGCGGTCCGGCACATTCAACCGAGCTTCTGGCCACGTATATGTACAATAACACGTTCAATATTTTCCGATATGGGTATGGGAGTGCCGTATCGACATCTATTGTCATTCTAAGCTTAATCCTTATTGTAGTTAGTCAATTGCTGATGAATCGGAAGAAGGACGCGCTCTAAGTAGAGGAAGGACTCGAACATGATGAGTAACATAGGAGCGGATTTCGATCAGACATTATCATGCTTCGATGGTTACCACTTATAAGTCCAAGAAGATAGGAGGAGAGGAACATGGGGAACCAACCCGTTCAACAGCTTGGCCGCATGCCTTCCTCTACAAGGAGACGCGCTTCCAACCGGGTGTGGAAGCAGGGAGTAGCCGGACTGGTCTGGTTGCTGCTAACCCTGTATGCATTATTGACACTGTATCCATTACTATGGCTGTTCATCAGCAGCTTCAAGAGCAACGAAGAGTTTTTCTCCTCTCCATTCGGCATGCCAAGCGAGTGGAGATGGGATAACTTCATTCGAGCATGGGATGTAGCGAGCATGAATGTTGCCTTCGGCAATTCCCTGGCTGTTACGGTAATTTCACTTGTGTCCACCCTGCTGATCGGTGCACTTGCAGCGTTCGTATTGTCACGATTCAAGTTCAAGTGGAAGCCGTACATCATGGGATTGTTCCTGCTCGGAATGCTCATTCCGATTCACAGTACACTCGTTCCACTGTTCATTATGATGAAGAAAATGTCCATTCTCGACACCTATGCGGCGCTTGTACTGCCTTATACAGCATTTGAACTGCCAGTTGCGATATTTGTCCTGTCCGCGTATATGACCTCCTTCCCGAAAGAACTGGAGGAAGCCGCATTGATCGATGGTGCAGGATATACAGGGATCTTCTTGCGGGTTATTCTGCCGCTGTCGATGCCGGCGCTGGCAACCGTGTCTGTACTTGGCTTCCTGCGCTTCTGGAACGACTTCGCATTCCCGCTCGTCTTCATTAGCAATCCGCTGCTGAAGACATTGCCGCTCAGCCTCTCCATCTTCGCGGATGGCTACGGCACGGACTACAGTCTGACCCTTGCAGCGCTTAGTCTGTCGGTTGTTCCGACGATCATTATGTATCTGATCTTCCAAGAGCAGATAATGAAGGGGATGCTGGCAGGCGCAGTGAAGGGGTAACAGTGGTGAGAGTATCCGGAGACATGTAATGCTGGAAATATCTATACACAACGGTACCGCCAACGAAATTCGTTGGCGGTATTTGTGCTTGATTGGCTGTTGGTTGCAGAAATAAATGTAAATGAGTCTTGCCAAGGGACAAACGCTGCTTGACTTATGTGAATGCCTAATTATTGCTGCTTGGGCAAAGCGCCGTGTCTATCCTTGTTCTCCATCATACTATGTTGTGTACCTAGAGAAAGGAGGTCATCTCAATGGGTGAATTTGCTGGCAGAGGCTGTGGATTTGGGGGCTTCACGAGCACAGGCGCAATCTTAGTTCTGTTTATCTTGTTGGTTATCATCCTGAGTTCTTGCTTTATATAATACGATAGGATTGAACAATATCGTTACCGACTTCAATGACCGACATCATCGTGTTATGCCTTGCTGATGAAGCAAGGCTGTTTTTATTAGAAGGGAAGAGAATAGCTCGTATGAAGCACTTTTTTTTTCTATACGACATTTACTACATTTACTAGAGTATGCTGGCAAGTCCGAAACCGACTGAGCAAAATGGATGTGTAAGCTACACCCATTTATGTGGCGGTGATCAATCATTTCTAAGCTTTTTACGGACGAGAGCACAAATTTGTACAACAGGATGAATTGATCCGGAAGATTATTACTTTCATAACACTCACATTCCTGTGAGAGATTATGACTCGTAGTTATGGAAAAAGAAAAAGCATCCGTAGCAGGGGAATATCTATCCCAGGCTAAGGATGCTTGCAGGTTATCGCATTTCGTTTTCTATTCTATGGTTGCATATTGTGAATGCATATGATTAGTCTTCAAATAACTCATCCATCAGCTGGTCGACTTCTTTTCTGCGTTCTTCTGTAGCTTCTTTGTTAATCGTGATTACATTTCCGACAATATGAACAACATCTCCAACCTCAGCTTCTGTGGGGAGCAGATGCTTCGGATATTCGATGGTATGTCCATCTTCTACTTCAATGGTTACGATATCACATTCAATCTGGTCGATTACCCCTTGAATCAATGTTGTTACCTCGCCTTCTCAAATGATATTGATTTTCCGTCACTTATAGAAATGACAGTGCCTTCTTTATCAGTTCGGAACACTTTGACATTGGCTTTCTTAAGGCGTTTCATAATGACATCTTTCGGATGATTATACTTGTTATCCTTGCCAACGCTGATTACCGCATACGTTGGATGAATAGCTTTTAGGAACTCAGCTGAGGTAGACGTATCCGACCCATGGTGGCCGACTTTGTATACATCTGCTTTTAAATTCGCACCGCTGTTGACCATGTCGGTTTCGCTTTTGCGCTCAGCGTCCCCTGAGAATAAGTACGATGTATTTTTGTATGTAACCTTAAGAACTGCGCTCCATGCATTCAAGTCCTTCCCGTAGTCTCCGACTGGAGCAAGGAACTCAGCTTTTACGCCATCTAGCGGGAGTTCACCCCCTGCTTTTGCGGATTTGATCTTGAGCTTTTGCTTTTTGACCGCTAATAGGAAATCCTCATAGGTCTTCGTTGTGTGAGATACTCTGGGCGCATATACGGATTTGGCTGGAATCGCATTGAGGACGGTATCCAGACCACCAATATGATCGGCGTCAGGGTGAGTGGCTATGACTGCGTCAAGTTGTTTAACCCCGTACTGTTTCAAATATTTGACCACGTTCTCACCTTGACTGTTGTCCCCTCCATCAATTAGGACATGTTGTCCCTTGGGCGTGCGAATTAGGGTTGAATCTCCCTGACCAACGTCCAGATAATATACTTTCAATACGTCTGACGATTGCGCCTTAGGCTTCTCTTGCTTAGGCTTCTCTTTCTGGATGTTTCCTTGAGTTTCCGTACTTGTTGGTGTGCAAGCTGTCAGCAATACGACCAAAAGCAGGAAAGGTATGTATAGTTTCTTCATAGATGCCTCCTTCTCCTATTAACAATATTATCATATTGCAATGGGGGATAGGATGGTTGATGTTGGTCTCTTCCTTGTTCTTGTTGCCTCCGTATAACATGAAAAGTTAACGAAAAACGACAACAAGTAGAAAATGGGAAGAAATTTAGATCCAGCAAAGCACAAGAACACCTTCAAGATTATGTTTTATCTTGCGATAAGAACACTCACCAGAAGGTGCTTTCATTTCTCTCACTATTTTTGGGGACTTCTCCAAATTCCAACTTTCCAACTTCGCTTTTAGTCTTTCAAGCACTTGTCTCAACGACTGAACATGTCACTCAAGTGCTTGGTGCTAGTGCGTTTGCTATGAGGCTTATTTTAGATCAACGACCGTACTGGCAATCAATTTCGGAGAAGCTGAGGCAGTGGTATCAGAAGGGACGTCTATTAACATCTTTATCTGAACGGTGTACCGTCCTTTCGGCACCTTCTTCTTCGCCTTATCCTTAAGATTCCATTCCTCTGTGAACGATAGCTCACCATCCTTTTTCAAATCATGGATGATCAGTTGTTGTGTGAATGCTTTGTTGTCAGACCAGTTGAACACTTCTTCATTGTTTTCATTGTTAACGATGATTTCATATTTATGTGAGCTGTAAGAGAGAGTAATATCTTTGCCGGACGTGTTGCGGAGTTTCATATGAATGAGGAGGCGGTCTTTCTTTTTCTCGGTTGATAAAGTAGTTTGCAATGCAGGCTTCGATTCCTTTTTATCCTTGCCCTTGGCGGGCAACGGCTTGATTTGCTGAACTTGATGCTTCGATTGCGACTGCTGCTGCTGATTGGCCGCATATGCGCTTTGCGTACTGCCGACTAGAAAAATAAGTGCGCTTGCCCATACCAGTGGCAGCATGATTGATTTTTTCATTCATATCACCTCATTCTACATAACGTGAGTGGGGGAAAGATTGTTGCATTGAAGTATTGAAATTCGAGTTCATGAAAAGCAGAAGCCCTAGTCAATTGACTAAGGCTTAGGTGCTTCCATTGTCGAGATGGACTTCATATCCGATTGAGAGTTGCTACTCCAGTTCATGACTATCCAGGGATATGGCTGTATTATTGTCCCTTATTTAAAGATATATTTACAGCTTCAACAGCATGTATATAGGTTGTGTCAAATACAGGTACTTTGGAATCCTCCGGTTTTACCAATAATCCAATCTCTGTACAACCTAATATAATTCCTTCGGCTCCTAATTCAGTTAACCCCTGGATCACTTTTTTATAGTAGTCCCTTGATTCTTGATGAATTTTTCCCAAACATAATTCTTCATAAATAATCTTATTGATAAGTTCCCTTTCATCGGCATTTGGTACAATAACTTTTATCTCATTCAGCTCCAAGCGGGATTTATAGAAATCCTGCTCCATCGTATATTTGGTGCCAAGTAAGCCGATGGTCCGAAGCCCTTTTTCTTTAATTCGACTTGCTGTTGCATCTGCTATATGTACAATGGGGATATTGATTTTGGATCGGATGTCATCTATAACTTTATGCATCGTATTCGTACAAATAACGATAAAATCGGCTCCTCCTTTCTCCAAAGAGCGAGCAGCGTTAGCTAATACTTCACCAGCCTTTTCCCAATTTCCTTCTGTTTGGTAATGTTCAATTTCCTCAAAATCGACACTGTATAAAAGGCATTTCGCTGAATGCAGCCCTCCCAGTTTTCTTTTCACCTCTTCATTTATTATCCGATAATATTCAACTGAAGATTCCCAACTCATTCCGCCAAGCAAACCAATTACTTTCATGTTGCGCCTCCATTCACACTTTTGCTCGATTTATTCTAGCGATACATAACCGTATTTACTCTTCCGAATAAGACGGCGTACTATATTATAATCTTGAAAAGAGCAATCAATAAAGAGCAAGGGGCAATTCGTTGATATTAAGGAATCAATAAGAGTTTTGTATGTTTAGAGTTAAGAAAATATGGCTCGTTTGCTCAAGTGGATGATTGGTAGAACGGAAAAAAGAAGGGTTACGATTCAGGGGTAATCAGGATCTCTATAACCCTTTCTGCGGTATTTGATAGAAATGTACTAGAACTTGTCCGACTCTCTGAGCATAAGATGTACTATGTTTTGTGAAGGGAGTTGCAATTGAATGGACAACGTAACGGCGAATAGTCTCTCTGCATTTAGTAGTGCAAGTCAACTTTTAAAAGCAGGTGTGCCTATAGTATTCCATGAGATAACAGCCAAGAATGGAAAGGGAATTACTCTCATAGAGGGGACGGGGGATATTCACCTTTCGCCTAATGCTGTTTATTTTGTGAGTTATTCGGTTGGCGTAACTATTCCTAAGGATTATAATGAGGCGACAACTATACTCAGCTTGAATAACGAGGTGTTAAACTCTTCTCTTTCATCTAATTCGAATTTCCCTCCTGGAGTAAGTGGAAATTTATCAGGAACTGCGATTGTAAATACAAAAATAGGGCCAAATATCTTAACTTTAGTAGGTGAATTTGGTGAAACGGTATATGACAATGCATGCATAAATATAGTTAGAATATCCTGATTTGTTAGACAGAAGCAGGGATTGCAAACCACTTAAAGTGACTATTCAGAAGTCATTAATTGTTATATAATGACAATGAGCCGTTGAGGAGGAAGAATCCCACGGCTCTTTTTTATGTACTTATTCCGGATCAATTAAGAAACAGTTCTCTGTGATGTTTCCTTCTTTATCTTCGCGTTGGAAACTAATCTGATATTCCTCAACATAGACCTCAATGCACGTATCGAATCCCCCAACTAAACTTACTAAGCTACAGTTAGAATTACGGGTGGTAAATATGAAAGCCAGGAAGAGTTTATGAATAAGTATGGAGACATGTATCGTGTTAAGCATCCGAATATTGAATTTGAAATCATCTCTTTAAGTCAGTATTACAAAGAGGGACTTACTAGAGAAATTTATAATACGATTGTTGAAACACATAAGCCGGACTTGTTGTATGGATTTGATCTCGAAAGTTATAGTACGGAAGGAAAACTAATTGATCTAGAACCCTTTGTGACTAAAGAAATTTCGAAATCCATTAATCAATATATTCTAGAATACCTGCGTGTTAAAGGATCTGGACGTCTATATGCTCTGTCTCCTACATTTGCAGGAAAAGCACTTTTTTATAATAAGTCAATATTCGATCAATATGCTATCTCTTACCACTAAATAGTGGTGTACAATTTGAACTTTTTCTTATTGATGAATATAACATTTTCACTTCAATACGCGATTGTCGATTTTGATTTTTTGTTAAAAATGAGTCAAAACCAAACCGTACTCTGTTCTGAATTCTATTTTGGACGTACCTATGAGGTGTGACACACAACAGGAACCGCACAGGTAAGCTCTATATAGCGGACAAAAGCTTAATTTTTTTGTGTAGGTCATAGCCGAGTCGCACACTAAGCCGGATTAACCCCATAAATTTGGACACATAG
>NZ_MAIS01000248.1:0-1144 GCF_001680695.1 Paenibacillus sp. KS1
TTCTTTGTTTTGCTCAAAATGAACTACTTGGTTACAGATATTATTGCATACATTTTAGCTATTGTTTGGATTGTGGCTACAATAAGAGGCATGAAACACCGGAAGTGATCAGAATCAAATCTAATGATAAGAACACCTTGGTAGAGATTTAATAACCCTTAGGATAAGCTGCTTTCCACTTATCACAGAAAGCTTCTAGAGCGGCTATTCCAGACTGCTTATCTTCAGCTCGGTACACAGCTTTGAAGTCATCACATATGCTCGCTCAATCAGCTACATGTACTTTAATGAGTAATATTGCGTGCTACATGAACGCAGCAGAATTGGTACTTGGCATGAGGATATACTTGCTCGATAGCGACCACAATGTCCTTTAATCTGAGCTGGACATCTTCTGTACCACAGGTTTCAACCTCCTGCAGTAGCTCATTCCAGACGAAGGCTGATTCAGTAGAGGCAAAGGTATAGGTTAGAACTTCCTTGGAGCCGTCCTCACGTATATCGACTGCAAGATATACAGCTTCCTTTGAGACCGTTTCACGTTTGACTGCAATGTAAGTAGCGTCAATATAGATGCAAATATTACGCTTAGCTAGTGCCCGCTTTGCGAAAGCGTCGACATTTGCTCGACAATAGCCTTCGTTATATTGGATACGGTTTGTTGTGTAGGATCCAAAACAAAAAAAGTTATATTACCACCAAGATTGGTATTACTCTAACTGTATATATTACTAAATAATATTTCATCGGGGTTAATCGGTATAGTTACCAGCTTAAGTTTATTTTTTGGTACCGGGGCTTCTAAAACAGTTAAGTTTGATGGTTCAACTCCTATTACACTCAATGGAAATTTGATAGATTCAAAAGTATCAGTGTTGGAATTATATATTCGAAATACATTTGATACTGACTGGCGTGGGGAACTTATTGAACGACTCTAGTTAAAACAAAAAGGAGTAACGAATGCTACTCCTTTGCTCTTTCTTCCATTCGTTATAAAATTTGACTTCGCAACAAAGTAATATAGTCTTGTTTTTCTGATAACCGCAGATACGGTTATTGTGACTACTGTAAGCATTCTACATTAACCATTTTTCTTGATCCGCATGTGGATTGTCAACACTAAACTAGACAACTTTTTTAA
>NZ_MAIS01000246.1:0-1163 GCF_001680695.1 Paenibacillus sp. KS1
TCTTGAGCCGACGAAGAATCAGATCGAGGTGCGGAAATACTATCCTGGGACCGAACCGGAGAATTCAGCATCAGGATCTACGTCGGGAAAAAATAAGAACTCAAGCGGTGAGGGGACGGGACAAGGTTTTAAAGTACCTCAAGGACTTATACAAGCACAATTTGATAAAGTGTCATCAATGATACGAGAAAAAGTAGGGCATATAAGTGATAATATAGTTGTTCAAGGCAGTCGGGCAAAAGGAACAGCTAAACCAACTTCTGATATTGATATAGCTATCAGGGTTCCAGCGGAGAAATTTGATGAACTAATACAAAGCTCTTTTAGTAAGGTTAAGCCACCTAATCCAGGGTCTGCTAAGGAGAAAACAATGCTTCATGCTATTGAAACAGGGGAAATTCAATCAGGAGAAGCGAAACTGAGCAAGTTTAGAGAACAACTCCAACAAGAGCTAGGTATGGATGTCGATATTTCAATTATTAAAATAGGTGGAACTTTTGACAATCCCCCGTTTACACCACTCAAATGATCTGAGGTGATTTCGTTGGAAGAAGAATATGATTTATTTACTAAAATTTTTGTAGATAGCGATGTTGATAAAGAGATGTTACTAGATACAGTCTCAACCATTGTTATGGGTACTATTAGCGGTTCAAGCATATTGACGAAGCAAGCAGAAATATTTATTTTCAATAACGGTGATTTCGATAAAGACAAAAGAAATCAAGGGAATGATGGCTTTCTATATTACAAGTACTACCTTGAAATTGAACCAACTGAAGATGTGATTGACCGTAACTATGTATTAGAAATATCTAATTTGCTGACAAAGTTATGGGATGCTGATTTTAAAGCAATAGCATCGTGCGATTTTGAAGACTTGCTACCAAGAAAAGGTGGTTATAATTTTGATGAGCGTTAATGATTAAAACTTACGGGTTTACAGCGCGACAACAAGATCGTACAATACAACCAACAAACCAAACACTAAACAATTCAAACACTTGATAAACTTTCAAAAGCTCTTTCCCACTTGAACCTTGAGTAGGAATGAGCTTTTTTGCGTGTCCAAAATCAAAGGAGGACGAAACGAATGGCAAAACGTGAACAGGTAGTGGCAGAAGAGTTAAAGAAGGATTTTAAGGGGCTGACAAGTGCCTTTT
>NZ_MAIS01000283.1:0-673 GCF_001680695.1 Paenibacillus sp. KS1
CCCGAATCCGTCAGCTAACCTCGTAAGCGTACGGGAGAGGCGCGCCTGATCATATGGCGACGCACCTCTTTCTTGCAAGTAGGGCTTCGGACAGATGAACAGGAGGAACTGGATATGTACGATGCGGACCGGGTCATTACAGTGTTCGCAGGCTGTGAGACGGGGATTGAATTCATACGTCAGTTGAAAGGAGCAGGATATTCGGTGGCGGGAATTGCCCATAATGGGCGATTGGCAAAGCGATTGGAAGGTATTGGCGTTCATTCCATATGCCGAATCAATACGACGGAGCCGAAGGCGTGGGCCGTCCCTCATGTCCCGATTGGCCGAATCTATGTGTTTGAACAGAGCTTTGCGCTTTCCTGCCGGCTGCTTCAAATATGCCGGCAATGGACGACGGATCCGATCACAATCGTGACGAAGCGTCATCATCCGCAGTCGATCTACCGATTGCTTGGTGCAAATTACGTCATTTATACGCAATCGGATCAAGTTTCATTTTTACTATCAGATATCATCTAATTTATCCATATAGGCAATGCTCACCGCTGAATCCCATTCATGGGAACGGGGGAACCAACGTTAGTGCGCCAGCTGTACATCTGCAGTTCGCGCAAGGGGTGAATCCGGCACAGGAATCCGTTCCTGGCTGGTAGGGCGACTCTTCGCGCCC
>NZ_MAIS01000367.1:0-267 GCF_001680695.1 Paenibacillus sp. KS1
AAAGAATGGCTGATGAATCTTATCGCTAGCGATGGAGCCAATTATGGTTACCGTAAATTGACGGTAGCATTGCGAGAACAGCACAAGCTATGTATAAACAAGAAGAAAGTATATCGACTGTGTAAGGAACTGGGGATCCTAAAGCCACAACGGCAGAAACGAGTTCGATTTCCGAAAAAGATTGCATCAAATCGAACAATAACGAATTCTAATCAACTGTTTGAAACCGATATAAAGTACGGTTATATAGCAGGTGAACAGCGATTT
>NZ_MAIS01000313.1:0-430 GCF_001680695.1 Paenibacillus sp. KS1
GCGTGCAGCCTGGGAATTCGTCAAGTTCGTAAATGGCCCGGAAATGGCGCAGGCCCGCTCTCGTACACTGAAGGGCCAGCTTCCTTCGCGCAACGGCTATATGAAGGACATAAAGGGCAGAAGTACGGATCCGTACTATACGCCAAAGATCAGGGCGGAGAACAACATTGAGAGAGATGAGCGTATCCCATCCGAGTTCTTCCCATCATTCGATAAGCTGCTGCGTGTGGAGCTGGATGCCGTCGTCGCGAACGAGAAAACAGTTGATGAGGCAGCAGCTGCTCTTGAGGAGAAGGCACAGGAATTGCTAATGAAAGTACGAGAATCTGCAAACAAAGACAAGGCAAAATAGGGAGCGTGTAGTACGTGTTGAAAAATGGAAAGACCGTCATTATGCTGTTGACGATCATGTCTCTCTTAAGCGGCTGCT
>NZ_MAIS01000324.1:0-377 GCF_001680695.1 Paenibacillus sp. KS1
CTTTCCACTTATCACAAAAAGTCTCTAGAGTAGTTTTCCCTGACTGCTCATCTTTTGCTCAGTACTCAGATGTGAAGTAAGTCTCGTCACAGTTGCTTGCCCGATCAGATGCACGTGCTTTATAAGCAATATTACGTGTTACATGGAGCAACATGATTGGTATTTGGATTTTGTATATGCTTGCTCGATTGCTGTCACATTGCCCTTTAATCCGTCGGAGACGAACAACAAGACTTCCTCTACACCACGCCCCTTCAACTCTATTAACAGTTCATTCCATACATGCCGATTCGGTTGAAGCAATAGCATACGTTAATACTTCCTAAGAACCATCTTCACCAATACCAACTGCAATATACACGGCCTCTTTGGAAACC
>NZ_MAIS01000384.1:0-245 GCF_001680695.1 Paenibacillus sp. KS1
ACGCTCGAATCGTTTGTCATCTACATGTTCTTAAAGGGGCGTAACCATGACGGAGATTGCTGAACTCATTGAAAAAATGTATGGTCATCACTATACTCCACGGACGTTATCGAGTATGACAAAGGCAGTGGGCCTGCAAGTTGAATTGCAAAACATGCACTAGCCAAGCGATATTATGTTTACGTCTACATCGAGGCTAACTATATTGCAGTTTAACGTGAAACGGTTTCCAAAGAGGCCGTGTA
>NZ_MAIS01000358.1:0-303 GCF_001680695.1 Paenibacillus sp. KS1
TAACGTCGATTTCGGTATCGCCGGACAGCGCAGCTCTAAAAGTTGGGAAGGATGCTCAACTTGCGGTCACCGCGGTGTATAGCGACGGAAGCAAGAAAGACGTTACAAGCGACGCAGATTATCGTACAGCTAACCCAAGCATTGCTGCGGTAAGCGATACCGGCAAGGTGACAGCCGTTGGAAAAGGTGAAACGACAGTAACCGTAGCTTACGAAGGTAAAACCTACGCGGTACCTGTTACCGTTACAGAAGAAACGACAACCCCAGTCAAAGTAACGTCGATTTCGGTATCGCCGGACAGCG
>NZ_MAIS01000345.1:0-326 GCF_001680695.1 Paenibacillus sp. KS1
CATTTACACAAAATTCTTGACGCTACCAAAGAAGCTTAAGAAGCATCACTAAATATTAATGAAGATCAAGAAGGAACTTTATTAAATTATGGACTTGTTCTTTGGAAATTAAATCAGATTGAACAGGCTTGTAATGAGTTTAATAAGATTTTTGAACAAAATCCAGATAATGAAGATGCTTTATGGAATATGGGATTAGTAAATGTCCAATTGAGTAAATATAGCGAAGCCTTAAAATATTTCGATAGGTTATATAAAGCTAAAGGATACGATATAGAGTTATATTTGGAACTTAGCTCATAAGCCCCTTAATGAACTTGGACACT
>NZ_MAIS01000240.1:0-1218 GCF_001680695.1 Paenibacillus sp. KS1
AAGGATGAATCGATTGTCCGCAAAACGTTGTATTCGCCTGCGTTGGAACGTACCGTCTATTTGATGGTTATGAAAAACCGGTATTTGGCACCTGCGGTTCAATGTTTCTTGGAAGAGATTCAACACAACTTTGCGCCGGGGCACAATGCAACGGATCGTATAGATGAGGTATGAATGATCCTAAATGATTTCAATCAAATGCGCACAAGAATTGTCAATAAAAAAAGGATGTGCGTACATCGTTCTTTTCAGAGACACTTCAATCTGTCTGTAGGCGGAGGTGTCTCTCTTTCTATATAAGATGATATTTCCAATATTACACACTGTCGGTATACTTAGGGGAGAGTGGGCCTTATGAGTATGAATTTTGAAATAGAAGCTGGCGAAGAAATAAATCTGACAAGAAAAGCCCACAAATGCCATTCGCTACGCAGCTCTTTGCTACCCTTGGCTGGAACCGGGTATGGAGTTGCGGGATATTCAGGAGCTTCTTGATCATCTGAGCTCTCGAACAACGGAGAGCGCTACACGCATGTCAGTAACGATACTATTCGACGCGTTATGAGCCGCTCGCACGGAAAATGATATGGGGGAGGAAAAATGACTAATCAGTCTCGTAAAAAAGAATGCTTGATTTGTGGCGCAGATAGTTCAAGTGAGAAAATAATATATATGCACTTAACACCTAAGCAGTTTAGAAGTCAAAATGATAAGAATGACTTAGTTACAGTTTGTATTAATTGTGATCGTGCTCTTGACTTTGGTTTAAGCGAAATTTCATTATATGAACTTTCTTCATGAACTGATTTCATTAAGCAAAAAATATGATCGAATAGTGCTTGAACGTAAAATTGGTGATATTGATAACTTTATTGTTGATATTTATCTAATTCATAAGGAAAAGATTAGTGTTGTTGAATGTAAATCGGTAATGACTTTGTCTAAAACTCAAAATAACGATCATTAATTTTTTTGATAGAGTGAGCAATAGAATTAATTTAGATGAAAGGATACTTCCTATACCTACAAGGATCCCTTTAGAAGCTAAAATCGAATATCAAAATCAAAAAATTCATGTTTGGGATATTAATTATATTGCAAATAAATTTAGTAGAGAACTGCATCAGATGCCTGATAGTATAATAAAATCTTATTTTCTTATATTAAGTAAAATGAATGTGTCTTCATTTGAACAAAAGTTTATCGAAGATTTAGAGC
>NZ_MAIS01000207.1:0-1976 GCF_001680695.1 Paenibacillus sp. KS1
GCCGACAAATGCCCACCAGAACAGCTCCCAAACAGATACGTCGAACGTGATCGCCGTCTTCTGCATAATTGTGTCATCCGCGCCAATCGGGTACCTCTTCTGCATCCACAACAAGCGGTTGATGACTGACGTATGCTCGACCATAACCCCTTTCGGACGTCCGGTCGTACCAGATGTATAGATGATGTAGGCGATATCGGTTGGCTTGTTGACCACCTCAAGGTTAGAGCAATCCTGATCGTAAGAGCCAGCATCATCCAGATTAAAAATGCGACCTGTAAAATCAATTGCTTCACCCGCACTGCCTTGAACAATCAGCACTTGAGCCTCGGAATCGTCCAGCATATATCGGATGCGCTCTTCGGGATAATCCGGCGCGATCGGCACATAGGCGCCGCCAGCTTTCAATATCCCCATGATGCCAACCATTAGCTCTAACGATCGTTCCGCCATAATGCCGACGATCTGATCCGGAACAACGCCTGCTGCTCGCAGTGTCCGCGCCAACTGATTGGCACGATCATTCATCTCCTGGTAGGTCATCGTATCTGCTCCGTACAACACCGCCGTCGCATCCGGCGTCCGCTGAACCTGCTCCTCGAACATCCGATGAATCATCTGTTCGCGAGGATATTCGACTTCCGTATCATTGAATGCCGTCAGCAGCTCTGCCTTCTCGTCGTCGGTCGCCAGACGGACATCTTTCACAGCAATGGCCGGATCAGCTGTTACCTGCTCAAGGACGTGAATCAGATGCTGCCGCACTCTCTCCATATCTGCTCGATCATACATGGCGGCATTGTACTCGAGGCGAATCATCATATCCTCGCCAGGCATCACGACGAGATTGAAATCATAGCTCGTCTGCTCGGCTACCCGCACGTCAGTAATGTTCAATTGTCCCCGCTCATCACCAGCCTGTTCCATTTGCTCTTCCATCGGGTAATTTTCGAACACCAGAATATGATTAATCAAATCCTGCTTATGAGCGCTGAGCGCCTGTATGTCATACAGCGGATAATAATCATACCGCCCTGACTCCAGTGCCTTCTCCTGAAGTTGCTTCATCACGTCGGCAAATCTGTCATCCGCTTCACACACAACACGAATCGGAATGGTGTTAATGAATAGTCCAATCATGGATTCAATGCCTGGGATTTCCGCCGGTCTGCCCGATACGACTCCGCCGAATACAGCGTCGCCGGTATTGTTGTACTTCTGCAAAATAATGCCCCATGCCGCCTGCATTAGCGTGTTCAGCGTCAGCTGATGCTGCTTCGCTACCCGATGCATCTTCGCAGTTAAAGCCTCGCCCAGTTCAAATACGAGATTGTCACTAATATATACATCGCTGCGCCCGCTCGATTTCTTCTGAGGAAGAACCGTTTGCTGATCGTAATCCGACAGATAGTCGCTCCAATACTGGGATGCAGCTGTGTAATCCTGCTTGTACAGCCATTCAATATAGAGACTGTATGGCGATGCTCCCGATCGGCTGCTTGACCGTCCATTTACGGAATCGGAATACGTCTCGAGCCATTCTTGCGTGAGCTGCGGCAAGCACCAGCCGTCCATCAGAATATGATGAGAGCTCCAAATGACATGACTGCAGTTCACGCTCGTCCGCAACACGGACACCCGCATGAGCGCATCGCGCTCCAGATTGAAGCCCCGCTGCTTGTCAGCTTGCGCCATCGCTTCAACTCGATCCTGCTTCTCATGCTCCGGCAATTCCGTTAGATCCTCGTAACTAAATTCCAGATTCTTGTTCCGGTATACAATTTGCAGCAATTCTCCGTTCCAGCCGCTGAAGAAATTGGTGCGAAGCACCGCATGGCGCGTCGCGAGTACATCTAGGCTGCTTGCGAATAGCTGAACGTCAAGCTCTCCTTGAATCGTAAAGCGAGTCTGTTCAAAATAAGCGCCCGCTTGACCGTCCATCGCATTATGGAACCACATTCCCTTCTGCATCGGCG